>NZ_JBGJZU010000038.1:39911-57800 GCF_041354475.1 Microcoleus sp. | reverse complement strand
AGGATGGCTAATCCTGAATTCACGCCTGTAGAGTAGAAGGAGCCGACTCCCTACGTAGAAGCAGGAAGTAAGTTTTAAGTGTCCGAGATGTCATTCTTGTCCGCTTTATGTCAATCTTATGTAGCAGCAATGCACTCATTCCATATACTCCTGGAAATCATCTAATGGTGCATCAAAATCATCCGCAAGGGGTAAGACAAACGTGCCTTTCATCATCCCTGCTCGACGTTTCTTTTGAGGAGGATTTATGGCCACCTCATTATTTGCATATTTTGCTGCTAAGAATTCTACATAGTGCAGCACTTCCTGTTTCAGGGAATCTGGTAATTTGACTAAGGTTTCTAGGATTGTGGTTTCTAGCATTAGATCGCCTCTTGCTCGATAAAATTATGATAACAATTGCCAACCGAAACTTACCCGATCGCCCAAAGGCTCCATCACCACAGGCTTAACCAACCGTTCCACATACGATCGCGGCGTATAATGCGCCCCCAACTTACTCCGTTCCCTAGAATCCAGCGCCCTTTCCAACAAAGTCCCAAAAATCGCAGGTTCCACATTGCACCAATCCCGCTTCGCCGCCTGTAACAACACTTCCAACTGCGCCTTTGTCAACGCAAACGCCTGGGATTCCGCAAACAATCCGCCATTAAACCGCAACAGTTGGCCATGAAAGCCAAAACTCGTCCCCTCATTCATCGCCACCCACAGCGCCTCTACCTCCGGCTTAAACATCTTCGGATTGAGAATCCACCGCGTTTCCAGCGCCTGCGTAAACAAATGTTCCTTCAGCAATCCCACATCCTCAGCAAACATGGTGAAAATACAGCGCATCAAAAACTGGGCGACTTGCTGCGGATCGACATTCGCCTCCATCCGCTTCGCCAACTCTGCCAAATCCGCCGCCACTTCCCGCGTCACCCGCGCCGCAATTTTCTCTGGGTTGCACTGCTGCGGATTGCTAAAAATATCGACAAACAGATCGAAAACATCGGCCTTTCGCAACTCTGTCAGCGCAATTTCTCGCCGCGCCCCATAGCCGCCGTAATCGCCACTAAAACCCATCCACAATTCAAAATGATCGCCAATATCGCAAGTTAACAAAAACGGTGGTTTGCTGCTAAGACTGCGCGTGTAAGCAACTGCCTGTACAAACGCTTTTTCCATCTCTCGCAAATAGGTATTCGTTCCTCGTTTTGCAGTTCCTTTTTTACTTGTAGTTCCGCCCTGTTTTGCCTCGATTAAAAAATGCTCGGCTTTGTAAAAATCCACAAACCCCGAAGTTACTTTGCCGCTGGGGTGAAAGGTTTTAACATCTTTATCGAAGCAGTAGGGATCGTGTGGAATTCTGCCTTTATCAAAAGGGCGATCGACTCCCAGCGCATCGCACATTTCCGCAAAAAACAACTGGTAGTTTGCGCGTTCATTGCCACTAGAACCTTCCCAGCGCGTGATGAATGTTTCGACTCTGGTGCGATCGGCTTCATTCATGCTTCAATCCTGCTGCTGGTTTTTCCTAGGACTTATCATATCAAATCTGGTAGCACGACCTATGATATAGAGGACACTCCAAGAGCCCAAAGCGTGTCAACTTAAGGTACAACCGATAGTCCAACCGGGGTTGAAACCCCTGTCTCAAAGCTCAAGTCCTCTCAAGAGGACTGAAGAACTCATTAGTCCTCTTTTAGAGGACTTTCGCTATTAGACAGGGACTTCAGTCCCTGGCGGGCTTTCGGCTTAAGTTGACTAGATTTCAAAAAAAAACAGGTTGGGTTTAATTGTATTAAACCCAACCTATTAATTAAATGAGAATTAAGACTTTAGCCTTGATTCACAACAGATACATTTAACCCGGTAAATCCAGGACTAGGCCAGAATTAGCCGTGTATGGCAAGACGGGTGAAAGCAGCAAGCTCTCCCGTCAAGGAGGTATCTCTCAAAGCTTTCAACGAAATATTGAAAGCGCCATTTAAATCTCTGTCCATACTTTGAACAGGTTTTTGATGTGTATTCTTTCGTTATGTCTACTACAAAACTGCTATATTTAGCAGTCTGATGCTTCAACACTCGATCGACAGTACCAGCTTTTACCTGATTATTCAAGAAGTTTCTAGAAAATCATTTACTTTGCATCAACAGTCGGTTTAAAACTTTCCTGCGACTTTGATTTAACTAAACCATTTTGAACTTCCACAGATTCCTGAATCGGTTTCCGCGCTTCAATTAAACTCAAAGCTTTGGTGACACCTTCAGGTAAAATCACTACCAAACTGCCAGCCGGTGCTTCATCTAAAGCCTTGTTAATCGCAACTGTTTCATCGAGAATCAACTCATATTCAACCTTAGATTGAGCCGCGGTTCGTGCAGCCATAGTCTCTGCAATCCCCTGACAAATTAACTTGGCCACCACACCGGGTTCCCGGCCGCGCCGATCGAGATCTTCCTTGACAATAATGCGATCGAAAATCTCAGCCGAAAGTTTACCCAACAGGACAAAATCCTCATCTCGCCTGTCTCCCGGCGCACCAATTACCCCAATCCGCATTCCATCCCAATTCTGCACGAAACTCCCCAAAGCCTTGTAGCTGTGAGGGTTGTGGGCGTAGTCGAGCAAAGCGTGATATTTACCCAAATTAAACAGGTTCATCCGTCCGGGAGTTTGACCTACCGATGCCTGGAAACTTGACAAAGCCGATCGAATGTCCTCTATTTTCACTCCTTGGGCAAAAGCAGCCAAACAAGCAGCTAAAGCATTGGCAATCATGAACGGTGCCCGTCCGCCCATCGTCAGAGGCACGTTGACAGCCTGCTCAATTCTCAGCGTCCAATCACCCTTCAGGATCGACAAATAGCCATTCTCGTAAATCGCAGCCAGCCCGCCCGCAGCCGTATGTCTTGCCACCAGTTCGTTATCTGGGTTCATGGAGAAATATGCAATTTGAGCCTTGACACTTTGCGCCATTCGTGATACTAGCGGGTCGTCTGCATTCAGGACTGCATAGCCCTTGGGCATCACCGACTCTACCAGCACGCTCTTGAGGGTGGCCAGTTGTTCCACGGTGTCGATGTCGCCAATGCCTAAGTGGTCGGCGGCGACGTTCAAGACGACACCCACATCGCACTGGTCGAATCCCAAGCCCGATCGCAAAATTCCGCCCCTAGCTGTTTCCAGCACCGCGACTTCCACCGTCGGATCGGACAAAATCAACTGAGCGCTTTGGGGGCCGGTATTGTCTCCGCTTTCCACCAAATACTCACCGATGTAAGTACCGTCGGTAGTTGTGTAGCCCGTAACTTGGCCAGTCTGCTTGACAATGTGGGCGAGGAGGCGAGTGGTGGTAGTTTTGCCGTTTGTCCCCGTTACCGCTAAAATCGGCACCCGACTCACTCCCGGAGAGGGGAACAGCATATCCATCACTGCCCCGGCGACGTTGCGGGGCAAACCTTGACTCGGTGCAACGTGCATTCTGAAACCTGGTGCTGCGTTGACTTCGACGATGACACCATCGACATCGCGCAGGGGTTTTGAGATATCGGCGGTTACGACGTCAATGCCGGCGATGTCCAAACCGATAATTTTGGCAACTCTGGAAAATAACCAGACGTTTTCGGGGTGGATTTCGTCGGTGCGATCGACTGCAATTCCCCCCGTACTCAAGTTGGCTGTTGCCCGCAAAAATACTCTTTCCCCCGCTGGTACTACGGAGTCGAGGCTGTATCCTTGTTTTTGCAGCAAATCTAAAGACAATTTATCGATCGTAATCCGGGTCAGAACATTGTCGTGTCCGTCTCCCCGCTGCGGGTCGCTGTTGACTTCTTCAATTAACTGTTCTACGGTTTGTTTGCCGTTACCCACCACGTTAGCTGGGACTCGTTCTGCTACGGCTACGACTTGACCGTTGACTACCAAGACTCTGTGGTCCCTACCTGTGTAATAGCGTTCAATAATGATGCTTTTGGTTTTTGAGGCTGCACTGGCGAGGTCGTAGGCTTCTTCTGCTACTTCCCAGGAATTGATGTCGATGGTGATGCCGCGTCCGTGATTGCCGTCTAGGGGTTTAATCACAATGGGATAGCCGCCCACTTCTTCGATCGCACTTTCGAGTTCATCTAAATAATTAATTACCGTACCTCTGGGCACTGGCACACCAGCACTACCCAGGATATTTTTAGTACCTTCCTTGTCGCAGGCTAGTTCTACTCCCAAAACTCCTGTGCGGTTGCTCAAAGTTGCTTGAATCCGCTTTTGATGAACCCCGTAACCTAACTGGATCATAAACCTCGCACTCAATTGCATCCAGGGAATGCCACGAGATTCCGCTTCCTTGACCAGTGTTTCCGTACTCGGTCCCAAGGCCGCCGACGCTGCAAAATCTGTGAGGTCTCTTAAATCTTGGGCCAACTCTGTAGCTGAGTAAGTGCCGGTACTGACAATGCTCTGGCACAAGCGGACCCCAGCCCTTGCCGCGTAGCGACCTGCTTGTTCGTTTTGATACTCAAGTACCACTTGGTAAATGCCTGGGGTCGAAGTCTCGCGGGTGCGACCGAATCCCGCAGGCATCCCTGCCATTTCCTGAAGTTCTAGGGCGACGTGTTCGATGACGTGTCCCATCATCGTACCTTCTTTAACACGTTGTAGGAAGCCTCCCTGACGACCTGGGGAACAAAAATGCTCGTACAAACTCGGCAGCACCGCCAGTAAGCCCTCGTAGAATCCCGGAATTTCTGCTGTGGTTTTGTCTGCTAAATCTTCTAAATCTAGACGCATGACGATCAGTTTTTGGCGTCGGATACTCCAATAATTAGGGCCGCGCAAGGTCTGGATTTTTAGTATTTTCATAAAGCCTCGTAGATGTTTGGAAAGCCTAAATTTTGAGTTGGATGATGAAAAACTACTCAGGGGATTTTCATCGCCATGACTCGACTGCATTTGTAGGAGAGAAACTTTATATCAAGTCCCTGAGCCTTTTGGGTCAATTTTTTGCCAGTTTCTAGGCGGAAATCTGATAGTTTAAATTCCCAGTTTCCAGATACAACAATTATTGAGAAACAACTTTTTGGTAGCCATCGCCAATCAGTTTAATTCTTCAAAATTTTTTGTGTTCGCCACCAACTCACTTCTGAGGGTGATTCAAATTGAGTTTGTGGCTGTTGAGTATTGCACGGGAAGGATGAGCTTCGCGGGGCAGTTACCATCGGCATTAATTAAACACATTTTGGCGGTGCGATCGAATCCACCCTGAATTTTTGTTTCCGCAGGTTTCTCATCCTGGGGCTGGCTGCTGAGCAATGGCAGACAATTACCCTCCCAAAAAAAGGCTTCGAGGAGTTGAGTTTTCCTCAATTTCTGTAAGATGCTGACCACGAAGTTCACATTCCTATTGCAATGTATCTTTGACTTTATTGGATCATTTATTCAATTTCAAGCCTGAGTCTCCGATAAACTGTTCGCTAAGAACATTTTTGTACTAATTTTTCAGTTATGGCCCACGGAATTGGAGATTTGAGCTGTGAGATGGGCAGAGCCACATCCCTTCGGCAATCTGGCAATCTGGCGTGGGTTTCTGATGTTCCCATAGCTTATCCTCCGTCCTCAATCTTTGGCTACTAATTCATGATTGACGAGCGCGGATGACTATTATTTGCTTTCTTAGTTCGAGGTGCGACATTCAGGAGGCCATCCAGACTCGGCACAAGCCGAAGAGGGCATCGCTTTGCCTAGGGCAATATTGTAACAATCTCCGTGGCAAAGTACGTGCAGGCGCAGATTGAACAGGCTCAAGGGTTCTGTCGCTCCTACGTGAGGCTCGTTGGTGTAAAGCATTTCCCTAGAATCGACAATAGTCACAGTTCCTTTACCGAGAATTTTAATCGTGTCGTCTCCTTCAAATAGGGCGCAGGTGTCTTCGTCAATACCTAGAGCCAGCAGATCCGGGTGGGAGGAAATCGCCGACAGCAACCGAGCCATCCGATTCCGGTTGTGAAAATGCTGATCTACAATCACGGACGGTATAATATTAAGCCCATTTGCCAAATCCACTAAAGAGCGATTGGGAGAAGCGCCACTGCCACCGCCTGCAATCATGTGATAACCCATCACCGCAGCCCCAGCACTGGTTCCAGCTAGGGTAATTTTGCCTTCTCTGGCTTCTTTGCGAATTTTGTCCATTACGGGTGTGTCCGCCAGCAACCCGCACAGCCGCAGTTGGTCGCCACCTGTGATAAATACGCCCGTACAGTCTTCTAAGTAATCCTTCCACACGGGGTTTTCGGCCTGTTCGCGTTCCCGGATGTCAACTACTTTGACTGCACTGACACCCATGTCGTCAAAGATGGTGCGGTAGCGGTTGCTAATCCCTTCTGGATCTCGCGAAGCTGAGGGAACGATCGCCAGTCTCGCCTCTGTACCCCCAGAACGGTGAAAAAATGTGTTCAGAATCTCGCGACCGTGAACTTTGTCTTCGGCCCCCCCGATCACCATAATCGAGGTTTTTGTCCGCTGGGAAATGTTTTGTTCAAGGGCTGGAGATGTTAATTGCTGCATGGTGTGTCTTCCTCGGTTATGTGTGAAATTAAATTTTGCCGTGTTGTGGGTACGATCGGCGTTTTGAAGACTGAATAATTTAGCGTGAGGTTCGATGGAGAATCGCGATCGCCCGCAGTCCTTCGGAAGCTAGTTTAGAAAAGGCACTGTACTGAAAACAGATAATTTTCATACAAAACGTAGCCCATACACCAAAACATAAAATTTGAGTTGCAAAAATTTTAAGAAATTATGAAGAATAATGCAATTACCGAAAATTGATCGCCATCTAGAGGTGAAACTAGAGTGTGTCAATAAATTTAAAGTATTGTGCGATTTGACGTTGTTACCCTATTTCCAGAATTTTTCTTGGCTCCCCTAGGGTCGGGACTGATGGGCAAAGCCTTAGCTAAAAATATTGCTGAGGTGAATTTTGTCAATCCTCGTGATTTTACCACAGACAAGCACCACCGAGTGGACGACGAACCCTACGGTGGTGGAGTGGGGATGTTGATGAAGCCGGAACCGATTTTTGCTGCGGTGGAGTCCCTGCCAATTTTGCCCAGGCGAGAGGTGATTTTACTGACTCCCCAGGGGGAACCAATGCAGCAGGGGATGTTTCGGGGGTTGGCTGCTGAGTGCGACCAGTTGGTGTTGATTTGCGGTCATTATGAAGGTGTGGACGATCGCGTTTTGGATTTAGTCACTCGCGAGGTATCCTTGGGCGATTTTGTGCTCACCGGGGGCGAAATCCCCGCTTTGGCTTTGATTAATGGGGTTTTGCGCTTGCTGCGGGGAACTGTGGGGAAGGAAGATTCGCTGAAGTTTGAGAGTTTTGAGGACGGGCTTTTGGATTATCCACAGTATACTCGACCCGCAGATTTTCGGGGTTTGAAGGTTCCTGATGTGTTGCTATCTGGGAATCACGCGGAAATTGCGCGCTGGCGTCGGGAACAGCAAATTGAAAAAACGCGATCGCACCGCCCTGATTTGTATGAACGCTGGTTGCACGAAGGGGGAAAATAGATCGTCTGCTATCCTAAAGAAACACATAAATAACTCAATTTTACCAGCTATAACTTATGTCACTAGCCGTAGAAAAGTTACCAATAGATCTAATTACCGATGATGGCGAACCGATGGAAAGCAATAACCATAGAGTTTCGATGAATGTACTGATCCAATCCCTCAAATATCAGTGGCGCGATCGGCAAGACTTTTTTGTAGGCGGCAATATGTTTGTCTACTACAGCATAAACCAAGTCAAAAATCAAGACTTCAAAGGCCCTGATTTGTTTGTAGTCTTAGATGTAGATGGAACCATAAATAGAGATGCTTGGATTGCTTGGGAAGAAGATAGTCGCCTCCCAGATGTGGTAATTGAATTAATGTCTCCCTCAACTGCCGAAGTAGATTTAACCACTAAAAAAGATATCTACGAACGTAAATTTAAAACCCAAGATTATTTTGTCTACAATCCCAAAAATCCTAGTTCTCTAAGAGGTTGGGAATTAATTAATCGTCGATACCAATCCTTATCTCCTAATCAACAAGGGAGATTATATTGTGAATCATTAGGGCTATGGCTGGGCATATGGGAAGGTCAAATAGAAAACTCTCAAGGTAATTGGTTGAGGTTCTTTGATAACGATGGAAATTTAGTATTAATGAGAGATGAAGCTGAAACTCAAAGAGCCGAATTAGAGCGACAACAGAAAGAGGAGGCAATACAACAATTAGAAATTGAAAAGCAACAGAAAGAACGGTTAGCTGCCAAATTAAGAGAGTTGGGTATTGACCCAGATGAAATTTGATTGCTTGGATATTTGAAGTTGGATTTTCCCCATTCCCCATTCCCCATAGGTGTCAACTTAACGTCAAACCGATAGTCCGACAGGGGTTGAAACCCCTGTCTAATAGCTAAAGTCCTCTAAAAGAGGACTAATGAGTTGAACATTCTTCTCTTCAGTCAAGAGAGAGAGGACTTTAGCTTTGAGACAGGGGTTTCAACCCCTGTCGGACTCGCGGGCCCACAGACGGACTTGGCGGGCTTTCAGGCTTAAGTTGACACCAATTCCCCATTCCCCATTCCCCATTCCCCATTCCCCATTCCCCATTCCCAAATGAACATCCGCATCGGTAACGGCTACGACATTCACTGCTTAGTTCCAGAACGCCCCCTCATCCTGGGCGGCGTGAACATTCCCCACGAATTAGGATTACTCGGCCACAGCGACGCCGACGTACTCACTCACGCGATTATGGATGCAATGCTTGGAGCACTCAGCCTCGGAGATATCGGCCTTTATTTCCCACCGACTGACCCCAAATGGAAAGGTGCTGATAGTTTAGTTTTGCTAGAACAAGTCAACCAGTTGATATTAGATAAAGGCTGGGAAATTGGCAATATTGATTCTGTAATTGTAGCAGAACGTCCGAAGCTGAAACCGCATATTGAAAAAATGCGCGATCGCCTTTCTAGCGTCCTCAAACTCAACCCAGACCAAATCGGCATCAAAGCCACCACCAACGAAAAATTAGGCCCGGTGGGAAGAGAAGAAGGCATCGCAGCTTACGCTGTAGTTTTATTAATGCTAAAATAGAACTATAGAATCTCTAATTGACTGTAAAGTTAATCTCAAATCCAACATCGCTAGGAAGCCTGAAATCATGGACACTGACACTTGGGAGTTAGAATTACCCGTAGACGCGGATGCGATCGCGTTGGATAAGGACGATAACATAGTCGTGCTAATCGAGGTTAAAATTATTCAAGCTCAAGAACCAGCCGCGAAACAGAAAATTATCGATCGCGCGACCGATTGGCTGAAAGCTGTGTTAGCTAAGCTGTCTGAAAAAAACGCGATCGTTCCTTATGCTATGTTTGTTGATGCGGAAAAAATTTTGATTTTTAAATGGGATGGTGTGAATTTATCGGAGCCTGTTTGCACTCTCAATACTGGTGAGATATGTCGCTATTATATGCCGACTTTTGGTAGTAAATGGCTCTCTGAACGTACCCTTGGGGGACTGATTGAATCGTGGCTGCATGACTTAGATTATAACTGGAAATCAGAAAATCCGCCAGCATCAGAACAGATAGCAGCCATCGGTTTGCTGCCATTACTCGCAGGTGGAACAACAAAATCAGGAGTGGAATTAGGTGGCAATTATATATATCGAGACCAACTTTCTGATGAGTATTGCTACAGGGCGTGAGACTGAAGCAATTATGTTGCTCAGAGATTTGTCCTCATCAGTTCAGTTAGTCATACCCAGCGTTTGTTATATGGAAGCTTGGTCAGCTTTCGAGGACGAGCTGAAGCGACAAAACTCTTTTAAGGAACAGCTAAGCCGCCAAATTAGCGAAACAAAGCGAGATGTGACCTCTGAAAAGGTCGCATCTCTATCTTTTTACCTAGAAGAGTCATTAGTTTACTATCTCGAACGAATAGATGAAATTGAATTGCGGTTGCGTGAAGCAATTTCTCTGATGTCAGAAAATGCCCAAATGATTGTATTAAATTCAGAGATTATTCAAGCAAGTTTAAACAGACCTATTATCAAAAAAGACCCAACAGATAATTTGATTTTACACTGTATCCTCAGTCATGCCCGATCGCATTCTACAGAAACCAAAGTATTTCTCAGCGGTAACGTCAAAGAATTTGGTCTATCGGAAGTTCAAAATACTTTGCGAGAGGCGGGGATTACAAAGTATTTCTCTGCCACTAAAAACTTTCTAGGTTGGCTACAATCTCAATCATAATTACACGCAGGTGGTACAGTAAATTATTATGAAAATTTTCCCTATTTTACATTCAAAGCGCCGCTGGCTGGCTGTTCTGCTAGCAGCAATTGTTACCATAGCCTTGTCTGCGTGTACTCCGGTGCGATCGCAATTAACAAACAGACTCATCGTCCCCACCCCCAGCGGCCCAGCCACCTTTAACTATCCGCTAAATCAGTCAGCCTACAGCGTTTTTGGCTATCTCAATGAAGGATTGATCAACGAAAACGGTTTAACATCAGAACTAGAACCCGGTTTAGCCGAGTCGTGGGAAGTCTCCAAAGATGGCAAAAAGATTGTCTTCACCCTGCGAGAGGGATTGAAATGGTCTGATGGCGAACCGATGACTACTGATGACATTATCTTCAGCTATGACAAGATTTATTTCAATGATAAAATCCCTAGCGGTTTAAAAGATACTCTCAGAGTTGGAATGAGTCGCCAATTCCCCAAACTCAAAAAACTTGACAGCCGCCGCGTTGAATTTTCCGTTGCCGAACCCTTTGCTCCATTTATTAGATATGCTGGGGGAATACCGATTTTACCAGCTCATATTCTACAAGAATCAATCAGCAATACAGATAGTGAAGGAAAGCCGAAGTTCCTGAGTACCTGGGGAACCGATACTGACCCCAAAAAAATTGTCGGTAACGGTCAATACCGAATGCTCAGTTATACTCCTAATCAGCGAGTTGTGTTGGAACGAAATCCCTATTTTTGGCGCAAAGATACTCAGGGAACTACTCAGCCTTACATCCAGCAAATAGTCTGGCAAATTATCGAAAATACTGATACTCAACTGTTGAATTTTCGCTCTGGTGATTTGGATAGTCTGGACGTGCAGCCCGAAGTGTTTCCGCTGCTGAAAAGGGAGGAAAAACGCGGTAAATATACGGTATTTAACGGTGGCCCCGACACTGGCAGTGTATTTATGTGTTTCAATCTGAATCAGGGTCGTAATGCTCAAAATCAGCCCTTTGTAGACCCGATTAAATCTCGGTGGTTCGCAACTAAGGAGTTTCGGCAGGCGATCGCCTATGGTATCAACCGCGACGCCATGACTAACAATATCTATCGTGGACTTGGCGCGCCCCTGCATTCCCCAATTCCAGCCCAAAGCCCGTTCTACCTATCGCCAAAAGAAGGATTAAAAACTTACAACTACGACCCCAAAAAAGCCAAAGAATTATTGTTAACTGCTGGCTTCAAGTATAATGATGCAGGGGATTTATTGGATCGGGAGGGGAACAAAGTGCGATTTACTTTATTAATGGCGGCAGGCAAAAAAGTCCGGGAACAAATGGGAACACAAATTAAACAAGATTTAGGCAAGTTAGGGATACAGATTGATACACAATTTCTCAGTTTTAACACTTATGTAGAAAAACTGCGTTTGACTAAAAATTGGGATACCTACCTCGGTGGTTTTACGGGCGGTCTGGAACCGCACAGTGGCTACAATATCTGGTCAGTAAACGGTACTTTACACAGTTTTAACCAGGGACCGCAGGCTGGGGAACCGCCGATTAAGGGCTGGAAAGTGGCTGACTGGGAGCAGAAAATTGATGACCTGTATGTGAAAGCTTCCCAGGAACTGAATGAGCCGAAGCGCAAGGAAATTTATGCAGAAACCCAACGGATTATAGCAGAACAAGCACCGTTTATCTACATGGTGAATCCCTTGACTTTTGAGGCGGTGCGCGATCGCATTTCAGGAGTTCGGTATAGTGCTATAGGAGGCGCTTTCTGGAATTTGTACGAACTAAAAATTACCGAATAGTCATTAGTTATTAGTTATTGGTGATTAGTTATTTGTTAGCTTTTATACCAATTTAATGTGAAGTTGCACATATCTCGATCCCCCTAAATCCCCCTTAAGAAGGGGGACTTTGATAAAAATCTTGTCCCCCCCTTATTAAGGGGGGTTAGGGGGGATCAGATGCTATGCAGCCTCATAAAAAATTGCTATTACCAATGCCCAATGCCCAATGCCCAATTCCCCATACCCAATTCCCCATACCCAATTCCCAATTTTTATGCAACCTGAAATCTTACAAAAGTTACTCGAATCTGTGGCCGCTGGTGATATCAGTCCCGCCACAGCTTTAGAAAAACTCAAGCACTTTGACTTTGAACAAGTGGGCGATTTTGCCAAAATCGACCACCACCGCACTCTCAGAACCGGTTTCCCAGAAGTAATTTGGGGACCTGGTAAAACCCCAGACCAAATTGTTGAGATTATCCAGGTAATGCGCGGGCGAAATCCGGCGGTGATGGCGACGCGAATTGAACCGGAAGTTTTCGAGCAATTGCAGCAGAAAATACCCGATTTGTGCTATTATGAAAAAGCTCGAATTTGTGCAATTTCTGCTAGTTCTCCAACTTCGCAACATCCAGGTAAAGTAACAATTATTAGTGCAGGAACAGCAGATTTGGCTGTAGCGGAAGAGGCGGCTGTTACTGCCGAACTTTGCGGTTTTCAGGTACAGCGTTTGTGGGATGTGGGAGTTGCTGGCATTCACCGTTTGCTGAGTAATCGCCACGTTATTGCTGATGCTGATGTGTTGATTGCAGTCGCGGGTATGGAAGGTGCTTTGGCGAGTGTGGTTGCGGGTTTGGCAGATTGTCCGGTGATTGCTGTGCCGACAAGTGTGGGTTATGGGGCGAGTTTTGGCGGGATTGCGCCTCTTTTAACTATGCTTAATTCTTGTGCGGCTGGTGTTGGCGTGGTGAATATTGATAATGGGTTTGGTGCGGCAATTTTGGCCTGTCAAATTCTCAGAACCGCTGGCCGAGTTGGTAAAAATTAACAAATAGACCTCGATCGTATTCATTGTGGAACAGGCATCCTGCCTGTTCAAGACCTGCTTTTCTGGAAAGGTCTAATGAAAAGCCCCTATCCCGGTAGATTATTACGATCGCCCTTAATTCACTACCAAGGGCGATCGCACTTTTTTGTCTCAATTCCCTAAATCAACCGGAAATTAGCAGATGTAATCGCATTGGCACTCACTCCAATCATTACAGCTAACTCTTCTCCTGTCAAGACATTTTTGATGAGAGTTCCCTGAGTATTTTGAACTATCGCTAACTGACCAAAGCTCAAACCTCCACTCAATCCAATCAAATCTTGACCCAGAGTAAAATCAGCAATGATATCAAATCCTTGACCAGCTTGTAAGACAAATATATCATTCCCACTACCGCCAATCAAACTATCATTGCCCAAATCTCCGTAAAGGATATCATTGCCTTTCCCGCCCATGAGAGTATCGTTATCTTCCCCTCCATAAAGAGTATCATTGCCTTCACAGCCTCCCAGAATATCTGCTTGTTCATTACCGCTGATAAAATCATCGCCCGTGCCGCCACAAATGGTATCCGAACCCTCATTCCCAAACAGGGAGTCCTCACCTTCACTACCAAGGATGATGTCATCACCTTTACCTCCAAATAAGTTGTCATTACCCTTACCACCATCGATGAAGTCATCATTTCTATTTCCATAAATGATGTCATCATCTTCGCGGCCATTAATGGAGTCATTGCCTTTGCCTCCAAAGATTAAATCTTTGCCTTCGTCACCGAGAATGATGTCGTTTCCTTCGTCTCCAAATAAGATGTCATCACCACTACCACCGCTGATAAAATCGTTGCCTTTATTGCCATTAAAGATGTCACCGCTGTCGCTACCATATAAGTTATCATCCCCGGATTTGGCATTGAATATATTGCCGTTGTTGCTACCTAAAAATTCATCATTCTTGCCGGTTCCTATTTGAATTGTAGATACACCGAGTATGGTGTTTTCAACTGAATTTGGTTGGTTTAAGTTGGGATAGGCAATATCATCGCAGATGCAGTCATCATTGGGGATGTTATTAGTTATTGGCGTCGGTGTGGGAGTTGGTGTGGGAGTTGGCGCAGGAGTTGGTGTGGGAGTTGGCGCAGGAGTTGGTGTGGGAGTTGGCGCAGGAGTTGGTGTAGGCGCAGGTGCAGGAGTTGGTGTAGGCGCAGGTGCAGTGTCGTTATCAGTATTAGTAACTGCGACATCGGTAGCATTAACACCACTGTAATTGGCATCGGTACTGGTAGCCACAGCGGTTACTATGTTGTAGGCAATATTTCCGTCAACTAGGGTATCATCTACTCCCGTTACTGTCACGGTTTGGGGAGTATTCCAGTTAGCATTGGTGAAAGTAATAGAGGATTTATCGACAGTACCTTCAGCAGTGTTACTGCTAGTTAATGGAATGGTGACATTGGCTGTTGGTTGAGTGTTTAAAACTACTGTAAATGTAGCCTTACCTCCGGCTTCAGTTGTGGTTAATCCGGTGGTGGGTGTGATGGTGATTCCAGCAGTTTCATTGTCGGTGTTGGTGACAGCTACATCAGCGGGTTTGAGATTTTTGTAGTTGGTATCTGTGGTAGTTGTATCAGCCGTCGTCAGAATTTGATAGGCTTGATTTCCGTCAGCAATTGAGTCATCTACTCCCGTTACTGTCACGGTTTGGGGAGTATTCCAGTTAGCATTGGTGAAAATTAAAATGGATTTATCTACAGTACCTTCGGTAGGTTTACTGCTAGTTAATGGAATGGTGACATTGGCTGTTGGTTGAGTGTTTAAAACTACTGTAAATGTAGCCTTACCTCCGGCTTCAGTTGTGATTAATCCGGTGGTTGGGCTGACTGTGATTCCAGCAGTTTCGTTATCAGTATTAGTAACTGCGACATCAGCAGCATTAACACCATTGTAATTGGTATCGGTACTGGTGGCCACAGCAGTGACTATGTTGTAGGCAATATTCCCATCAACTACGCTATCATCTACTCCGGTAACGGTGACAGTTTGTGCCACATTCCAGTTAGCAGAGGTGAAAGTTAAACTGGATTTATCTACAGTACCTTCGGTAGTTTTGCTGCTAGTTAATGGAATGGTGACATTGGCTGTTGGTTGCGTATTTAACTTGACTGTAAATGTAGCAGTTCCCCCCGCTTCACTTGTGGTTAATCCTGTGGTTGGGCTGACTGTGATTCCAGCAGTTTCGTTGTCGGTGTTGGTGACAGCTACATCAGCAGGTTTGAGATTTTTGTAGTTGGTATCTGTGGTAGTTGTGTCAGCAGCGGTGATAATTTGATAGGCTTGATTTCCGTCAGCAATTGAGTCATCTACTCCTGTTACTGTGACTGTTTGTGCTACATTCCAGTTAGCAGAGGTGAAAGTAACACTGTTTTTATCTATTGTACCTTCGGTAGTTTTGCTGCTAGTTAATGGAATGGTGACATTGGCTGTTGGTTGCGTATTTAACTTGACTGTAAATGTAGCATTTCCCCCCGCTTCAGTTGTGATTAATCCGGTGGTGGGTGTAACTGTGATTCCAGCAGTTTCATTGTCGGTGTTGGTGACAGCTACATCGGCGGGTTTGAGATTTTTGTAGTTGGTATCTGTGGTAGTTGTATCAGCCGTCGTCAGAATTTTATAGGCTTGATTTCCGTCAGCAATTGAGTCATCTACTCCCGTTACTGTCACGGTTTGGGGAGTATTCCAGTTAGCAGAGGTGAAAGTTAAACTCGGTTTGTCTACAGTACCTTCAGCCGTTTTATCAGAAGTAATTCCAATACTGACATCGGCTGTAGGCTGGCTATCTAAAACTACCGTAAAAGTAGCAGTACCACCCGCTTCAGTAGTTGTTAATCCGCTGGTGGGAGTGACGGTGATGCCTTTGGTGTCGTTATCAGTATTAGTAACTGCGACATCAGCAGGATTAACACCGTTATAATTAGTATCGGTACTGGTAGCAGCAGCAGTAACAATATTGTAAGCAACATTCCCATCTACTACTAATTCATCTACTCCTTTAACGGTGACAGTTTGGGGAGTATTCCAGTTAGCATTGGTGAAAGTTAAACTCGGTTTATCTACAGTACCTTCAGCCGTTTTATCAGAAGTAATTCCAATACTGACATCCGCTGTAGGCTGGCTATCTAAAACTACCGTAAAAGTAGCAGTACCTCCCGCTTCCGTAGTTGTTAATCCGGTAGTCGGGCTGATGGAAATTCCCGCAGTATCGTCGTTTTGAATTGTGGTGGTAATTGGAGAACCGATAATATTAGCAGTTCCGGTCGCTGTGGCGTTGCTCAGAGTTAGTGCTAAAGTTTCGTTAGGTTCGACAATGCGATCGCCCAAAACCGACACCGCAATTGTTGCTATGGTAGCATTGGCAGCAAAACTAATCTTATTGCCAGTGGCAGTGACTCCAGTACCAGTCACATTGGTGTTATTGTAATCGACGCCATTGGTGGCGGTTCCCCCAAAACTAAAATCAATGCTGCTAGTTTGGTTGGTTTCTCCGGTGCGGGTAACGGTGAAACTGATTACTTGAGTACCGCTATTTCCCTCAGTCACGCTGGCGGTACTGCCCACAACACTGTAAGAAATATCGTTATCAGTAATCTGGGCATTCACCGGACCGATCGCCCTTGTTGTTGGATAATTGGGATCTATACTGTTGGTAATAGCGTGGGTTAATGCACTGGTATGAGCCCCTTCCACCACCGTGTCATCAACAGCACGAACGGTGACAGTTTGGGGAGTGATGCCATTAACATTTGTGAAGGTTAAAGTTTGCGTGGCCGCAAAAGTCGTTCCATTTAAGCTAACCCGCGCTTGAGCATCCGCCGTTACGGTAATTTGAACGTTACTTACAGGAAGAGTGTTCAATTGTAGGGTATAAGTATCTGTACTGCCGCCCTCTGTTACTGAGGTATTGCCCCCCGATTGAGTGACGGTGACGCCGGGAGTATCGTTGTCTGTGTTAGTAACAGCGACATCGTTTGGATTGAAATTGTTGTAGTTCGGGTCGGCACTGGTAGCTGGGGCGGTGATAATTTGGTAGTTAATATTGCCGTCAATTACCGAATCATCTACTCCGGTAACGGTGACGGTTTGGTAAGCATTCCAATTAGTTGAATTAAAGGTGAGGCTAGCGGGTAAAACCGTTCCTTCTGCGGTGTTGCTGCTGGTTAAGCCAATGGTGACATTAGCTGTTGGTTGGCTTTTCAGGCGGATGTCAAAAGTAGCTTGACCCCCAGATTCGCTGGTATTGCCACTAATCGGGAGGATGTCAAATCCGGCAGTGTCGTTGTCGGTGATGGTGAAACTACCTGTGGTGGTGGTTCCTAACACAATGCCTGCCGATGGATTGCTAATACTGAGGTTGGCAGTTTCGTTAATTTCGGCGATTTGGTCGTCGGCAATGGTGAAAGTGACTTGTCCCCTGGTGGCCCCGTTGCCGATGGTGATTTGGGTGGGAATAGTGCCGGTGAAATCAGCAGCCGTGGCAGTGCCTGCTAAGCCGAGGTTAACGGTTTGGTTGCCGACTACAGGTGCGCTGGCAGTAGCAGTGACTGTGATGCTGGTTGTTCCTGCTTCGGTGCCGGTGCTGGGAGTAACTGAGAGGTTGACTGTGGGGAAGTCGTTATCGGTAATTGTGACGTTACCAGTAGTAGTAGTTCCTAATGTCAAGCCAGCAGAAGGATTAGAAATTGTGAAAGTGCCTGTTTCGGTTCCTTCAAT
>NZ_JBGJZU010000038.1:0-39811 GCF_041354475.1 Microcoleus sp. | reverse complement strand
GAGCCACATTAACGGTTTGAGGGCCGACAACTGCTTGAGATGCTGTAGCAGTGACGGTGATTGCTGTGGTTCCTGTTTCGGTGCCGGTGGTGGGGCTAACTGAGAGGTTGACTGTGGGGAAGTCGTTATCGGTAATTGTGACGTTACCAGTAGTAGTAGTTCCTAATGTCAAGCCAGCAGAAGGATTAGAAATTGTGAAAGTGCCTGTTTCGGTTCCTTCAATTAAGGCATCATCATTGATATTGACGGTAAATGAACCTGTGGTTTGACCGTTAGGAATGGTAATGCTAGTGGGAATAGTGCCTGTGAAGTCAGCAGGAAGTGCCGTACCGGAAAGAGCCACATTAACGGTTTGAGGGCCGACAACTGCTTGAGATGCTGTAGCAGTGACGGTGATTGCTGTGGTTCCTGTTTCGGTGCCGGTGGTGGGGCTAACTGAGAGGTTGACTGTGGGGAAGTCGTTGTCGGTAATTGTGACGTTACCAGTAGTAGTAGTTCCTAATGTCAAGCCAGCAGAAGGATTGGAAATTGTGAAAGTGCCTGTTTCGGTTCCTTCAATTAAGGCATCATCATTGATATTGACGGTAAATGAACCTGTGGTTTGACCGTTAGGAATGGTAATAAGAGTGGGAATTGCGCCTGTAAAGTCAGCAGGAAGTGCCGTACCAGTTAATGCTAAATTAACTGTTTGAGCGCCGACGACGTTTCCTTCGGCAGTGGCGGTAAAGGTGATGGCTGTTTGAGCAGCTTCGCTGGCGGTATTGGTGCTAGCAGTGAGGTTTACTTTTGGTGCGGGAATGGTGATATTAAAGGTAGCTTTGTCGGAAAGGTCAACACCGCTATTCGCTGTGCCGCCGTCATCTTGCAGTTGGACTTCTACGGTGGCAGTTCCGGGTTGACCGTTGGGGGTGTAGGTCAGCGTGCCATTATTTGCAACTGTTGGTAAGGCCGTAAATAAAGTGTTGCCGCTGGTGATGTTAACCGTGTAATTTTTAACAGCTTGAGTTACTTCATTGGCGGGGCCGAAAGTAATGCTATTTACCCAATTGTTGACGGTTTGAGCTGTATTTGTCCATGCTGTTAGGGTTTGGTTGCCTAAGTTTGTGAAGCTGGGTTTGTCGTTAACTGCGGTAACGGTGATGGCTGCGGTGTTAGCGGCTGTGCTGATACCAACGTTGATGCTGGTATTGGCGGTTGCACCATTAGTACCGACGACTTGATCCCAAGCACGGAAGGTGAGGGCGTTGGTGACAGTGCCGTTGTAGTTGGCGGTTGTTGGTTGAAAGTAGATGCGGGTACTGGCATCTGCTGCCAGTAAGCGGGCGTTGGTATTGGTTACTGCGCCCAAGGCGTTCCAGGTTGTACCGCCATCTGTGGTGTAGAACCAAGTGCCGTTAGTCGTGTCGGTGGCAGTGAGGGCGATGCCGACCAATGCCCCAGTGTCGGGATCGGTGATGTTTGTACCTATCGCCACAAGGCTGGAAATTAGGGTACCGACAGCACCCACCGGCGCGGGTGCGTCTTCTAGGACAGAATTGAGGGTAACAGGGGTATTGTTAAGGACGGGTGCAGTGTTGATACTGCCGTAGATATCGTTGTTATTGGGGGTGGTGTTTGCGTTATTAGCAGCAGTATTGCTCGTGGTGCGGAGATAACCAACAACACTGACAGTGGGAGGAGTTGTTGGCATTCCCTGAGTGTTGCCTTGGGTGGTTTGTGCGGTTTTTGCGGCTGCATCCAACACAAAAATTGCGCCTCCCAAAGCTTGGCCGTTATTCGCTCCAGTGCCGCCTGTTGTGTTGTTGTTGTTGAAGGTATTATTCTGTAGTGTTAAAGTGCCTTCCCTGACAAAAATCGCGCCACCCAATCCTCCTCCACCACCACCAGGAAGAGCCGCGGAATAGGCTGTAGTACCGCCACCTGCGCCACCGCCAAAGCCACCTGCGCCTGGGTTGTTAGTGTTAATACTCACACCGCCGCCACCGCCAAAGCCACCTCTGCCACCTGAGCCAGCAGCAGCACCGCCGCCGCCACCAAAGCCACCCCAACCACCATTCAAAAAGGCTTGGTTGCCAGCAGAACCGCCGCCACCACCGAATGCACCGTTGCCTCCGTTGGTGAAGTTCCAACCGCCGCCGCCGCCGCCGCCGCCCGTGCCATTACCGCCAGTCGTGCCACCATTACCGCCAGGACCGCCGAGGCCGCCGAAAGCCCCGCCAGACCCACCAGCTCCACCGTTGTTAGCGTTAAAGTTCCCGCTGCCGTTGCCGCCAAAACCTCCGCCGCCGTTGCCGCCAGCAAAGCCGGTGCCACCTCCGCTGTTACCGCCAAGACCGCCACCGCCGGCTAAGAATTGATTATTATTGGCGCTGCTCCCGCCGATCGCCTGGTTGGTCGAAAAAGTGACATTATTAATTGTCACATTACCGTTATAGACAAATAACGCGCCACCCATGCCAGCCGCGCCGCCGCCGCCACCGCTGGCAGCAGTGCTGCCATTTCCTCCTTGGGCTCGTCCTCCGGCTATACTCATATCGGAAAAACTGACGGTTCCAGACAGCACAAAGAAGGGACGAACATCACCAACGTCATTGGTGCCGTTGTTATTGACATCCCCACTGACGGTGAAACCGCCTCCAATAAAGGCGATATTGCTGTTAATTAGCTGATTCGGAGTCCCCGTCAGCCTGACATTTGTGGCGAGGGTAATAGTATCATCTACCCCCACCGAATTATTCGCCTGCAAAATAGCCCAACTCAGGGTATTTGCTGTCCCGCCTGTCCCATTATCGGTTGCCACCGTGACATTATAATTGAGCAACACACCGTCATAAGCTTTCATCGCCTCTTGATTAAACGGCACGGCTGCTTCTATCTTGCCCATTGCTATTTCTAAATCCCAGTCGCCACCTTTAGCAGCATTTCCCGTCAAATTGTCAGAAGCTGCAATATCGGCGCCTGTTATTTCGCTCAATCGCTTGACAAAATTCTTGCCAGTGTCTCCTGCTGCTGCATCGCATCCATATAATAGGATGTCGCCGTTTTCTGTTATGGCATTTCCCCACTGTTTTAGCTGACTGCTGAAATTTTCTATATCATTCCCATTCAGTCTATCTGCACCGAGTTTTAAACTGCCTTTACTGCCGTGAGAAAGGATATGCACGGCTTCAATATCTTTTTGATTGGCTAAGGCATTGGTAATTTGCTCGATCGCGCTCAAATTTTCATTTTAAATGAAAATTTGAGCGCGATCGATGTTTTGAATCAGGCTTTGATAATCCTCTACAGAAGAGTCTACGAAAATGATTTGCTTGTTCGGGGTTGATGAGTTCATAGTTGGTGATATTTTGGGGATTTAGTGTTTAAGTGGTTTTAACTGGTTCCCAGACTCCAGCCTGGGAACCCATATCACTCTTGCTCTGCCTCGAAGAGAGAAAAGGGAAAGGTCGGCAGAGCCTCCCGATCAGCATTACCAGGCTGGAGCCTGGTAACGAGTAGAACCCAGTCAGAGATTGCTGTTTGACTTTTAAATCTAGATCCCCCCTAGCCCCCCTTAAGAAGGGGGGAACAGGAGTCTTCTCAAAGTCCCCCTTCCCCCCTTGGGGGGGGCTAGGGGGGGGTGGGGATTTAGGGGGATCTAGACTCAGGTAAAAACGAGATTTATCAAGGCTTTCAGGCTTAAGTTGACACCAATGGGCGATGCCGTTTCCCTACACCAAAATAATCATGTTAGAGGTTTATTTAGCTTTCGCGACTATAGCGCTGGCACGACTATTTGTTGAATCTATCCAGAAAGATAAGCTATCAAATCGATCGAATAAGTCGGGTGGTAAAACCGTTTGTCTCGGTTTAAATTCGACTATTTGACGCACTTGATGCAATCCTTTCGTGTTGAGTCGATTATCGAATTCTGGCTCTTGATATTGAACATTCTCGAAGTCATGCTCGAAAGGTTCTTCGCCCAGAAATTGATAAATTAGCGACATTGTTTTAGTCGGGTTTATGGTTAACAGTTCGTAATCTACCAGTAGAATAGATGCACTTTGTTCGCTATAAAATGCTTCTTTCAAAGCGTTGTAAGCATAACCAACTAAGCGTGTCCCTTGGCTTAATGCCTCGGTGCGGCTGTAGACTGTGGCCCGTTCCGCTGGATTATTAAATAACCGGGAAACATCAAAGGCATTGCGCCGAATCAGTAGCTCGATGCTGTCCATAATCCAGGCAACATTTCTCACACAGCAAATGACTTTTGCTTCAGGAAATAGTTCCCGAATTAAGGGCAGTTTGCTGCACCAAAGACGATTAGTGTCAAAGATGATTTCTTTTTCAACTTGCGGGTGGTAGTAAGCAGAAAAGATGCTCATAATCAGCGCCCGTTTTTGTTCAGGGGAAATGAACGCGGAAAACTCGTTGTCTTCGCTCATCGCTTCCAGCATTCTCTCTACTAAACCCCCCACTGGGCTAGTCATGGTCGCGTGAAAACGGGGATTTTGGCGCAGCAAAGCTGCCAGCAAGGTAGAGCCTGAGTGTGGTAGTCCTGAGATGAAGTGGGCTTTCACTGGCCTGGTGTTGCAATGGGTTTGTCTAAATCATCTGCGATTCGAGTGTATCATACTAAGGGAAGATTTTTTGAAATTATATGTTTATGTAATATTTGGTTACACAAATTCCAGGTTTACGATATCTTTATAATTTAGAGATGGTGAGTTTACTTGGGATTTCTAGATTGTGTAACAGTTAAAAAAGACAAAATTCAGGATGGAAAGGAATTAATATTACTCATAGCCAGGACACTCCAAGAGCCCATTGGTGTCAACTTAAGCCTGAAAGCCCGCCAAGTTCGTTAGTCATCCCGCCAGTCCGACAGGGGTTGAAACCCCTGTCTAATAGCTAAAGTCCTCTCAAAGAGGACTGAAGAGAAGAATCTCAACTCATTAGTCCTCTTTTAGAGGACTTTAGCTTTGAGGCAGGGGTTTCAACCCCTGCCGGACTATTGGTTGTACCTTAAGTTGACACCAATGGGCACGCTTGAGTGTCCCTACCATGATTAATTGTAGGGACACGGCATTGCCGTCTCCTCTGTTTATTTTGGTGTAGGGAGACTTGCCAGCCAAATTGGATAACTAGAAGAATCCTCTGTTGTCAACCTTTGCGCCTGATAATTTTTGCTAGTCCAATTAGTTACTGTTTGCAGACTTTCTGTCAAAAAACTTTCGCTTCCAAAGGCTTCAAATCCCAAAGTCCACGACGGAGTACCATTAATATTCAATTGGTTGATTTCTACTATGCAGCCTTGGGGTATTGGGGCTTCTACGGGGACAGACATGAGCACACCAGGGGCAGAAACTTGGTAAAGACGCTGTGCTCGTTTTTTCTTGACCTTCACCCATTTTCCTGTGGCGATCAAATCCGCCGGCAGTGGGCCCATTGTGTCGGCACAAATCCACTTCAGCCACTTCTCGGCTTTCCCTTCCCAGCGATTTCCGAACTGCATCGCCCCCAATTCTGCCTGTCGCCACTTTACTTGTAAATTTTTCCCGCGCAGTTTCACTCCCAAGTAGTCGCAGCCCGGTATCAGTAAATATAAGTCTTCTCGTTCTTCTGGTGGCGACAGATACCCGCCCAGACTTTCGCTTCCAAACCATTGACCGATCGCCTTTGGTAACATTCCGTTACAAAACCACCGCATTTCCAGACTGGTCCGCATAATTTTTCCTCTCTTCCCAATTTTTCTTCAAACCCAGACTGGATTTGCTAGATGCCTTCGACTCTTGAACCTCGCTGACTCTATCCTCCCCCGTCGGGGGCCCAGAGTCTACTGTCCTGAGTCTGATCTGGGCCCCAAAAAAAACTTTCTCACATTACTTTACATATCTTCATTAGTCTGTTACATTTATTTACAGTACAAGAAAAGCAATTTAGGAAAAAAACATGACTAACAAAGGCTTAATGCTGGACGACCAAGGTAAAATGAACAATTTTGCGATCGAGCCTACAGTATACGTCGATGACGAACCCCGCACCGGCTTCACCCCCTACGCCGAACGCTTAAACGGCCGCCTCGCCATGATTGGTTTTGTCTCACTGCTGGCTTTGGAAGTTTCCACCAAGCATGGGCTGATTACCTGGTTAACTCACATTTAATGATTTTCTTAAAAATTAAACTGGACAGCTATGGGTTGTAAGCGCTAGGCAAACTGCAATCCATAGCTTAACTGTTTTTAGGGGCAAGGTTTGGTGGGATAATTAAAAATAAATATTTAACTGTCATTCGATCGCAAAAATAATGATCAAACGAATTGTAACCATACTTCTGGTGGTGTTCAGCCTCACCTTGACCAGTTGTGTATCTAACGTTGTCGGACTCAAAAGCCATGTTGATACTGGCGATGGCTATCAGTTTCTCTATCCCAACGGCTGGCTACCGATTGCGGTTCCTAATGGCCCGGATGTGGTATTTCGCGATTTGATTCAGCAAACTGAGAATGTGAGCGTAGTCATCAGTCCAGTCACGGGAGATAAAACTCTGGCGGATTTGGGAACACCATCGGAGGTTGGTTACAAACTTAGCAAAAATGCGATCGCCCCGCCAGATTCCGGCCGCGAAGCTGAGTTAGTCAATGCTGAATCTCGTGAATCGCGATCGAAAAACTATTACATTTTAGAATACGCCGTCAAGCTTCCAAACCAACAACGGCATAACTTAGCAAGCGTAGCCATCAGCCGTGGCAAACTATTTACACTCAACATTTCCACTACGGAAGAACGTTGGCCGAAAGTTAAAGAAGCTTTCGAGAAAGTAGTTAAGTCTTTTTCTGTTTATTAGTTATTGGGAATTGGGCATGGGGCATTGGGAATTGGGCATTGGGAATTGGGCATTGGGCTTGCGATGGCAACTGTCAACTGTCAACTGTCAACTGACAACTGTCAACTGTCAACTGTCAACTGTCAACTGACTTCTTAGCTTATGAAAAAACCAACTTTTGTATTAGCCTCAGCTTCCCCAGCACGCCGCCAACTGCTTAAAAATGCTGGAATTCAAGCTGTAATTTGCCCAAGCGATTTTGATGAAGGGCAAATTGAAATGAGGGATGCTGCTAAATTAGTCCAGGTTTTAGCTGAGGGAAAAGCTAATGCTGTAGCTGAGTTTTTGCGGGGTAATTCTCATCCCCAAATTCCTCATCCTAATTCCTGTTTGGTGTTAGGATGTGATTCAATTTTGGTGATTGATGGGGAAATTCACGGCAAACCGCAAGATGCCGAAGAGGCAATTTCCCGTTGGCAGAAAATGCGGGGTAAAGTAGGTGAATTGTATACTGGCCATGCTTTAATTGATAATAGATTTGATGATTTCAATGAGGCAATGGATCGATCGATCGTTCGTTGTCAAGTTACAAAAGTTTATTTTGCCGAAGTTACCTCGCACCAAATCGCGGCTTACGTCGCTACGGGGGAACCTCTCGCCTGTGCTGGCTGTTTTGCACTGGAAGGTAAAGGCGGTTTTTTTATTGAAAAAATCGAAGGCTGTCACACGAATGTGATTGGTTTGAGTTTGCCTTTGTTGCGGCAAATGCTCCGGGAGACGGGATATGATGTGGCGGATTTTTGGCAATCTTAATGTTTGCTGGATTTATGTCACGAATCGGTCTACGCATCTAACTCAAGAAACCGGGTTTTTTGGGGTTTCTACGACTGTAATGAATGTTGTCGCAAAAACCCGGTTTCTGGCCTACGCATCAAAACAAAAGAAACCGAGTTCTTTCGCCGATTTGCTGTCTATTCCACTGCATAACCCGTATATTTCCGCATAAAAGGTGGCTGAAATCCCCAAACTATATCTTCCTTTGGAATTCCTGCTATTACTAAATCCTCAGCAATATCATCTTCAGTCGCATTCCACTGAAGCCAAATTTTTCCACGCTTGATATCAATGTGAATGCTACAGTGATGTACCCTCTTTTGGTCATCCCAACCCACCAGGAAGACTTGGTAGTGATCTCGTTCTGTATCAAATATTGTCTCGACTTCAATGTCTCCGTGAGCCGGCTTGCGATTGCCATGCTCCCCCAACATCTGCTGCACGATTTGTCGATATTTTATTAATTTATCCATTCTACAATTGCCTCACTTGCTATATCGTAAACTATCATAGGGCATACCTCACCACGCTTGAGAACCGCTATAGCAGTATTTTTACTAACGTCTAATAAAGTATTCTCGTAAAAACCCGGTTTCTGGCCACCCGCGCGTCATCTAAGAAACCGGGTTTTTTGGAGTTTCTAAACTGTAACCAAGTATTCTCGTAAAAACCCGGTTTCTGGCCTACGCATCTAAACCCAAAGAAACCGGGGTTTTTTCACAAATTCTATCCAAGGGCGATCGCACTATCAGACACAGAGGTAAACTGAAGTTGACTCGGCGAAACATCTTTCACCAAGCCCAAAATATTGCCAGTGCTCGCTTCTCGAATCACCGTCGCCTTAGTGTTTAAAAATCTAAACTCAGTAGTTATAATGCTTCCTGGAGGAATCGGCCCGCTGCTGTCGTAATCTCTGGCATCACCAATTGTTAAAAACCGTTCAGTCAAAACAAGATCATTTCGCGTCAATCCTCCCGCCAATCCAATTACATCTCCTTGAGATGGATTGTAATCGAGAATAAAATCTGCTGGCACTTGTTCTACATTAGAAGGAAAAGTCCCAACTGGACGAGGTTGCTCAGAACCAAATTCTCTCGAAGTTGCTCCAGATTCTCTTCTAATTACAAACAAATCTGAGCCTTCTCCTCCCCAAAGTCGATCAATTCCAGCATCACCAGTTAGAGTATCGTTGCCACTTTCTCCTACTAAAGCATCATTGCCTTTGCCGCCTCTCAAAAAATCATTTCCCGTGCCTCCGTAAGCGTAATCATCGCCTTGATCTCCACTGAGAATATCGTTGCCACATTCTCCATAAAGAATGTCAGAATCTTGACCACCACGAATAGTGTCGTTACCGCAACCTCCGATTAAAGTATCTCTGCCGCTGTTACCATTAATTAATTCCGCAGCACCGGAACCTCGGACAAAATCGTTGCCACTCAAAGCCCGCAAACCTCCAGGAGTATTGCGGAGAATTCCGTTGGCTAATTGAACTACATCGTCATTGGCGGTGAGGTCAAAAAAGTTGGGGTCGCCTTGATTTGGCAAGGGGCCAGTTAATAATTTGATGTTGGGGGGATCTGGAATAATTGGGCTGGATATTTCAGCTAATGCTCTAATTTCTCCGAGATTTGTTTCTAACATCTTAGATTTATTCTATTTTGATTTATTTTGTTGACACTTTGATTTATGGAAAGGTTCCAAGTGGAGGCCTCTTAGTTGTCCGTGAGTATATTTTGGCTAACCTTAGCAGTGATGGCATGATTTATAATACATAGATAATGTTTTTTGTCAATGCGTAAGTCCTAGATTTACCTAATCTTTACATTTACCCAACCAAAAATTAGCCGAACCTTTACAGCATTACACCTAAAAGAGAGTTATAAACATAGCAACAGACAAACAGTCATCCCTCGGAGGCATTATTATGGCGAAGGCAGCTTGGAAATTTTTAATCAGCACTTCATTAGTGGCTAGCATGAGCGCAATCACAGCGGCCTCATCTTTTGCCGCATCTTTAACAAACCCTACTGTCTCTGGAACCGCCGGCACTGACTACTATCTCTACAAACAAGTTGGTAATCAAACGGTTCACGACGACTCCGCCTCTTTATCCACTGTATTACAAGGTTCCGCGGCGAGCCCTGGCGGCAACGTTGAACTGTTTGCCAATAGCGAAACGAGCTTGTACACGACTCCCGGTTCTTCTGTCGGTCTTACCAACTTCAAGACGGCTCCCATTACGAGCTTGACCGGCTCCCTCTTCGGCATGAATCTTATCCTCAGCAGCCTGAATGGGGCAGACTGGTTTACAACCAAAACAGGGACCTATGACACCAGTTATGGGGCAGATAACCTCGCTAACAGATGGTTTAAGGATGTCTTTGCTGCTAACGGGTTCAGCAGCGTGATTAATATATTCGGTTCAACCATCTATAATACCGGTTTAAATGCAGGCCTCTTCCAACGATTCAGTGACCCCAACGTTTCTTATGTGAATCAGGACACCGCTACCAGTGATATTAAGATTGGCTTAGCCGGTCACTTCGATGCAAAAACACTATTACTAAAAGCCCTACCGTCTAGTGTCGTGGCGAACTTTGGCACCACACCGCTACAAGCGAGCGAAGTTATCAAACTAACCTACGGCGGCGTGACTCAATACAAGTACAGCTTTAGCGCCACGGGGTCGGGACTGACAGCCTCAGACGACGGAATTTCTCACAACGGCAACTACGAACTCACAGTCCAACCAGTACCAGAACCCACCACGATGTTAGGACTTGCTCTTGGCGCGAGTGGTTTGTTGGCGGCTAAGCGCAAGCGGAGCAAAACCGCCTAAATTTTTCTACTAAGCTCCTTTTTGTTGTGATATCGTTTCCGGTAGCATGGGAATTCTTAGCCAAAATTAGCACACGGCAGTGCCCATTGGTGTCAACTTAAGCAGTTGACCCCCAAATTTCTTGCTCAAAAGTGGCATTCTCTCTATGCCGCTTTCGCTCTTGTTTAATCAAACCCAACATTTTATGATGCTCGACTAAGTAGGTGACTGCATCTTTCATTTTCCCCCTTAACAAAAAACTTTCCGCTATCAGTAAAAGCGTCAAACCACACAAAATTAAAAAATCCTCGCGTCAAAAATTAGCAGTCCCCCTATCGGCAATCTTTCTAATAGTTGTTCTGTCCACATATCCCGATCCCCCTAAATCCCCCTTAAGAAGGGGGACTTTGAATAAATCTTGTCCCCATCGGCGCATCGCCCAAATCTGCAAATATTTTGAATTATGAAGCAATAATTCTGAGGATAGCGTAATCTATTAGCGATCGGCATTCAGTGACCAAGCACTAACTGAATGCTAATTGTCATGGAACCTTGAGTTAAGTCAGGAATCGTTAATATGCTAGACACTGCGATCGAATCTATTCAGGCCAGAGAAATCCTCGACTCCCGTGGCCGCCCCACGATTGAAGCGGAAGTTTACCTAGCCAACGGTGTTGTCGGACTCGCCCAAGTCCCCAGCGGCGCGTCTACAGGCTCCTTTGAAGCCCATGAGCTCCGCGACGATGACAAAAAACGTTACGGTGGTAAAGGGGTTCTCAAGGCTGTTGACAATGTTGAACACAAAATTGCGCCTGCTTTGATTGATTTAGATGCGATCGACCAAGAATTAATCGATCGAACCATGATTGACTTGGATGGTTCCCCCAACAAGTCCAACCTGGGCGCAAATGCCATTCTCGGAGTCTCCTTAGCCACAGCAAAGGCGGCGGCCGAGACTTTAGGACTCCCCCTTTACCGCTACTTGGGTGGCACCTTGGCGAACGTTCTACCCGTGCCTCTGATGAACGTGATCAATGGCGGTTCCCACGCGGACAACAATGTGGACATTCAAGAGTTTATGATTGTGCCGGTGGGAGCACCATCTTTTAAGGAAGCTTTGCGCTGGGGAGCAGAAGTATTTGCTAGTTTAGCTAAAGTCTTGAAAGACAAAAATTTGCTGACTGGTGTTGGTGATGAAGGCGGTTTTGCTCCTAATTTAGGCTCGAATCAGGAAGCTTTGGATTTGTTGATGATGGCAATTGAAAAAGCTGGCTACAAACCGGGTGAACAAGTTGCTTTGGCTTTGGATGTTGCTGCTAGCGAATTTTACAAAGATGGGCAATACACCTATGATGGTGTGGCTCATTCCCCAACAGAATTAATCGATTATTTAGCTGGTTTGGTTGGTCAATATCCGATCGTTTCCATTGAAGATGGTTTGCATGAAGACGATTGGGATAGTTGGGTAGCGCTGACTGAAAAATTGGGCAGTAAAGTTCAATTAGTGGGTGACGATTTGTTTGTGACTAATCGTACACGCCTCCAAAAAGGGATTGATTTGAAAGCGAGTAATTCGATTTTGATTAAGCTGAATCAAATTGGTTCTTTGTCGGAGACTTTGGATACGATCGACTTGGGTAAACGTAACAGTTATCGCTCGATTATCAGCCACCGTTCCGGTGAAACTGAGGATACCACCATTGCTGATTTAGCAGTAGCGACTCGCGCTGGTCAAATTAAGACTGGTTCTCTGTGTCGCAGCGAACGGGTGGCTAAATATAACCGTTTATTGCGGATTGAGGCTCAATTGGGCGATCGGGCAATTTATGCTGGTGCGATCGGTTACGGGCCAAAGTAAAATTTGGCAATTGGGAATCCTCGTTCCCAGGCTCTGCCTGGGAACACAGATCCAGAGGCTCTGCCTCCAATTTTCAGATCGAAGAGCGAGGCAGAGCCTCTGGATATCGGTTCCCAGGCAGAGCCTGGGAACCAGTTAATTCTCAATTAAGGGTAAAAAGCCAATTGAGGTAAACCCAAAGTTTCTTCCCAGCCCATCATCAAGTTCATGCACTGGATGCCTTGTCCGGCTTGACCTTTAATTAGATTATCGATCGCCGACATCACAATTACTCTGTCAGTACGCGGATCTACTTCCACGCCTATGTAACAAAGATTCGTGCCACAAGCCCATTTTGACTGCGGATAAACCCCAGCCGGCAACACTTTCACTAAAGGAGAATTGCGGTAAAAAGCACTGAAAATGGTGATTAAATCTTCCCGTACCAATCCCGGATCGCGCAAATTTGCGTAAACAGTTGCCAGAATTCCCCGCACCATCGGCATCAGGTGAGGAGTAAATTGGACTTTAATATCGTGTCCGGCTAAATCGCTACAAATTTGCTCAATTTCGGGCGTGTGGCGGTGGCGGCCCACGCCGTAAGCGCCTATGGAATTGTCAGCTTCTGCCAACAATAGATTAATTTCGGCTTTGCGGCCTCCTCCCGAAGATCCAGATTTGGCATCGATAATTGCTGTTTCTGGAACGATGATACCTTGTTTGAGCAAGGGTGCCAGGGCTAATAAACTAGCGGTGACGTAGCAGCCAGCACAGCCGACTAATTGAGCGTCTTTAATGCGATCGCGATACAATTCTGGTAAACCATAAACAGCCGTTGCTGCTAGAGCAGAGTCCGAGCGATCGCCACCGTACCAAGCTTTGTAAGTGTCAAGATTTTCAAACCTGTAGTCAGCCGACAAATCCAAGACTTTGCAGCCTTTTTCGATTAGTGTCGGTGCCATTTGGTAAGCCAAACCGTTGGGTAGCGACAGAAACACAACTTCACATTTAGCCGCTATTTTATCTAAGTCGATCGCCTCGACTGTCAAATCAACGCAGTTAGTCAAATGCGGATACAGGCTGGAATAAGGTTTTCCCGCACTGCTATCCCCGCCCAAATACACGACTTCGGCCGCTGGATGATCCGCTAGCAATCGCACAAGTTGCACGCCGCCGTACCCTGAAGCGCCGATAATGCCTACAGGCACACGTCCAACATTTCCCATTTTCTTTTATCCCTCAGCCCTTGAAATCTAAAAAACGCTTTAACTTTTGCTGCATTGTAGTATCAAATGGCAACTTTGGTGGTCAAGAATTGTTTTTTTTTGTTATGGAGGTGCGGTGGCGATGCTGAGAAACCCTAGAATTGACAAACGGGTGTGCGATCGTGTTATAAAACTACTAATCCCCGACCTCAAAACCGGAGATTAACATTGTTCACTCATGCCCGTTGGCTCAAAGCTCTTGCCTCGAACCTATTGCGTCAACATCCATCCGTTAAATCCGTTAAATCCGTTATATAATCCGCTGCCGAACTTCCTATGGGCATAGTTGTCGAAAACGTATCAAAACAGTTTGGCAGTTTCCAAGCACTCGATCGAGTCAGCTTAGAAATTGAATCCGGTTCCCTAGTCGCATTACTAGGCCCATCCGGTTCAGGCAAGTCTACCCTGCTGCGACTGATTGCCGGCTTAGAAATGCCCGACTCCGGCAAAATCTGGCTCACAGGCCAAGATGCCACCAATACCAGCGTCCAAGACCGCAAAATTGGGTTTGTGTTTCAGCACTACGCCCTATTCAAACACATGACAGTGCGGAAAAATATCGCTTTTGGGCTGGAAATTCAGAAAACAGCACCTGCGAAAGTCAAATCGCGGGTAGAGGAATTGTTGAATTTGGTGCAGTTGGGAGGATTGGGCGATAGATACCCGTCCCAACTCTCAGGAGGTCAGCGACAGCGGGTAGCCCTAGCGAGAGCTTTGGCGGTGGAACCAAAAGTGCTACTGTTGGACGAACCTTTTGGAGCACTGGATGCCAAAGTTCGGAAAGATTTGCGTGCTTGGTTGCGACGATTGCACGACGAGGTTCACGTTACCACAGTCTTTGTTACCCACGACCAAGAAGAAGCGATGGAAGTTGCCGATCGAATTACAGTCATGAGTAAAGGTAAAATCGAACAAGTAGGAACACCCGCAGAAATTTACGACCATCCAGCCAGTGCTTTTGTCATGAGTTTTATCGGGCCTGTGAATGTATTGCCCAGCAGTTCCAGGATGTTTCAAGACAACGGCTTTGACTCAGCCAACCCGGAGATGTTCTTGCGCCCTCACGACGTGGTAATTGAAACTACAGAAAACAGTGCCACAGTACCAGCCAGAATCAGTCGCTTGATTCATTTAGGGTGGGAAATTCAGGTAGAATTAACTTTAGATGACGGTCAAGTAGTCAATGCTAATTTGACTAGAGAAAGGTTTGACAATTTACAGTTGCAGCCACAACAAAGAGTTTTTGTTAAACCCAAAGATGCTAAATCTTTTCCGCTTTTTTATTCAATTTAATCCCCATACCGATTTGGGATTTGGGATAGAAAATTTTGGATTGAACGAAGAGTAATTTGCCGGATTAATTATGACGAAATCCCCGACTTATTGAATAAGCCAGGGATTTAATAGGAGTTTGAGACTAACAATTCAAAACTGACAAATAAATTAGTCTTTGATCTTGCTAACAGCCTTTTTGACTTGTTGCTCAAAGGATGTAGCCCTGGTGTTGCCAGGATTCAGCATCTTTTCGCTGTCCGCAGATCCCTGAACTTCATTAATCCCTTCGTTGGCTTTTTTCTGAGTTTCTTCCATAGACATCGGGTCTTTTAAAACTGCTTTTTGAGCTTCTTTCTCAATGCCTAAAAGTTGGTCGGTAGCTTCTGTAAGTTTGCTAGTAACTGCAAAGGCAGGAAAAACGTTAGAAACAAACAACAATGTACAAAAACAAATTGCTACAAAACTGCGAACTAAACCCTTGACAGATAGATTAAAATTCATAAAAGACATACCAACAAGTTTCCTTTTCTAGATTTTTTTTCGCTGCGACAATTGTTAACAGGTTGATGATTACTCAAACCCTGGACAATATTAAGTTGAATTTTGAGAGAAGCAATAGCCTTGAGCAGTTGCCGTCTTTCAAATTGAACTAATATATATTTAACTAAACCAACAGGCGCTTGAAATCCTTCTCAGGGAATATTTTGAAAAAAGCACAAGGAATAGGGAAGAGGGAACAAGAAACAGGGACAAGACAGTGATGGGGACACACAGAGAGGATGAATTTATCTCAATTCCGGTTGCAGCGTCAGGTGATAGTTGCGAGCACTCTCCCCATCTCCCAGGGCTATTTCATTCTCTTGTAGGGGCAAACCCCCCGTGGTTGCCCCAATCTCACCAAACACATCCAAAATCGTCTGTGAGGGGGGTAGGCATTCTTGACACTACCTCTACACAATCATCGTTTTCTTGAGAATGAAACAGCCCTGCCCCCATTGGTGTCAACTTAAGCTGTCAGTCCGCCAAGTTCGTTGGTCATCCCGCGAGTCCAACAGGGGTTGAAACCCCTGTCTAATAGCTAAAGTCCTCTGAAGAGGACTGAAGAAATCATGAGTCCTCATAGCGAGGACTTTCGCTTTGAGGCAGGGGTTTCAACCCCTGCCGGACTATTGGTTTTACCTGGTTGTTGACACTAATGCCCTGCCCCATCTTCCCTTCTATCTTCGGCTTAAATTGACGTTACTGGCGCACGGGAATTTGGTATTCTGCTAGATAAGTCTTAATTTGTCCCACGTTGAGTTGGCCGTAATGCAGCAGCGAAGCTAGCAGGGCTGCTTCGGCTTTGCCTTCAGTCACTGCTTGGTAGATGTGGTGGCAGTTGCCCGCACCACCGGAAGCAATGACTGGAATTTCGACTGTTTCAGCGATGCTTCTAGTTAAATCCAAGTCGTAGCCAGCTTGAGTGCCATCAGAGTCCATACTTGTCACCAGCAATTCGCCCGCGCCACGTTTTTCGGCTTCCTTTGCCCAGGCGACGGCATCTTTGCCCGTATTTTCTCGCCCTCCGCGCACGTACACATCCCAACCGGGATGATCTGCGTCTTGTCGTTGGCGCGCGTCGATCGCCACTACAATACACTGATTGCCAAATCGATCGCTAGCTTTGTCGATCAAACTTGGATCGCGCACCGCCGCTGAATTAATACTCACCTTATCGGCACCAGCCCTCAATAAACTTTTAATTGTATCCAAGGATTGGATACCACCACCCACTGTCAAAGGGATAAAAACTCGATCGGCAGTCCGGTACACTACATCAATAATAATGTCCCGGTCTTCATGAGTCGCAGTAATATCCAGAAACACCAACTCGTCCGCACCAGCATCATTGTAAACCTGTGCCATTTCTACCGGATCGCCAGCATCTTTAAGGTTGACAAAATTGACACCTTTGACGACGCGGCCAGCTTTTACATCCAGACAGGGCAAAATTCTTTTCGACAACATAAAATTATTTGGTTTCTATTTGAACAAGGGTTGCTGCATGGGCGTAACTTTTGGCAGCAACAATAGATAAGCTCGCTTGTGGGTGCCCTAGAATTCGGTCATACTAAGTCAGTCCGGTGCATCGTAAATCGACTAAACAATCTAAAATTTTAGAATAGGGGATTTGAGTTTTTTTAGCCAAACTATCAATTATAAAACTCCCGGTCAATCTAAAATTGCAAGTGTAGAACTTTAAATCGGTCGAATTGATGTCGTTTCTAAGACTGTGGTGACTTTGCAAACGAACCCACATATGGTACTTCGCACAGAAGGTGGCAATCGCTACTTGCCCCTGGCTGGCAGCAATTGCTGGACAGTAGGGCGGAGTGATGACAATAATTTTGTGTTAGTCGATCGCTGGATTTCCCGGAATCATGCGATGTTACAGCAAATGGAAACCGGAGAATTTTACCTGATCGACTTGGGAAGCCGCAATGGTTCTTTTGTCAACGGGCGGCGGGTAAGTATTCCGGTGACACTCAAAAATGGCGATCGGCTGATGTTTGGTCAAACCGAATTAGACTTCTATGACCCAACCGCTAGTCGCCAACTGCCTCAGACCTACGACACAGACTCCGATGATTTTACAGCAACTTTAACAGTCCGCAGCCTGATTAGTGTCATGGTAATGGATATTAGAGACTTCACGGTGCTGACTCGGCAGCTAGACGAAACTATCCTGTCGGAAGTGATTGGGAGTTGGTTCCGTTCTTCAGGACACATCATTCGCAAACACGGTAGTTGGGTAGACAAATACATCGGCGATGCGATCATGGCAGTGTGGTTCCACAAAACCGATGGTGTGAGTAATGAAGAAATGATGCTAATTTGTCAAGCATTGAGCGAACTGCACAAGGCAACGGATGAACTGAGCACTCGTTACCCCCTGCCTTTTCCTTTGCGAGTCGGTGTGGGAATTAACACTGGTTATGCAATGGTAGGAAATTCTGGTAGCAGCGATCGATCGGACTACACAGCCTTGGGAGATACTGTCAATGCTGCGTTTCGCTTGGAATCTTGCACGAAGGAACTGGGTAAGGACATCGCCGTAGGACAAACTACCTACAAATACCTGCGGGAATTGGGGGCAGAGAGCGCTTTCGATCGCCACGTCGTGGATTTGAAAGGTTACGACACTCCGACAGTGACTTACGGGAGTACCTATAGAGACTTGGACACTTTTTTGAAATCCATGGGCAAGAGTTAGCCAAGAATTCGGACTCCGCGCCCGTGCCCGATTTCTTGCGAAAACTGCATAAGCAAAATGGTAATCTCTACATAAATGCTGTGTATTAAATTGGGAGACATAACTTCATGAAACGATTAGGTCGTCTATTGGCAATATTGGGCTTAGTGCTGGGCTGCTTCGCCTGGGCTGGGGACCAAAGCGCGATCGCGGCTTCTTTGAGCCGTCTGGTATTGCCATCATCATCGCTGATCGCCGTGGAAGCGCCGACGAGAACCAATCGCGCCGACGAAAAGCTGGCCACAGAATTTGGCAAAAAACTGGATTTGAACAACAGCGGTGTCCGATACTTTCGGGAATATCCAGGGCTGTATCCCACTTTAGCTCGACTAATTATTAAGAATGCTCCTTACGAAAAAGTTGAAGATGTACTCAAAATCTCCGACTTGACAGAAGCTCAGAAAAAGTTGTTGCAAGCTAACCTGGACAAATTTACAGTTACCGATGTTGAATCAGTCTTTATTGAAGGAGACAACAGATTGAACAATGGTCTCTACGACTAGAAAGCCAAAGTCACCCGCAAGGATTTTGGATTGAACGAAACTTTGGGATACAAACCCCGTCAGTCGCAAGACGGCTGAGTCATCAAGCAGAAGTCAGAATGCCAAAAGCTGAAAATAAAAAAAATCTTGAGGCTGATGACTTCTGCTTTCTACTTGATGTCCCACTTCACTAAAAAGCAAGTAGAAAGCAGCAATAATAAGCAATAATATCCCCTCAATCATGAGCATTATTTCATCAAAAATCAAGCGCTCAAAATGAGATTGTTTGAGTAAATTAACTCCGTTTTATTGATTGTTATTCCGGGATGCAACCGACCTAGGTAAGATCGAATTTTCCGGTGCGTCAGGTAGGTTTTTTGAACAATTTTTAGGGCTTAGGCAAAGTAGAGCACCTTAGCAATGGTGACAATTGCGTCCAGGACTGTAGCAGAACTCTCTCATAAACATTGCTATAGTTAAGTAAGAAGCTATACAAACTTTCATCCGCGCAGGCGGACTTGAAAAGTCTAACCACTGCGGAGTAATGACTGACAAATTTGACGTATTGGTTGTAGGTGCCGGGGCGGCCGGTCTGTACACGGCACTTTGCCTCCCAGAACACTTGCAGGTGGGTTTGATTAATAAAAACACTCTGCCTGTTTCTGCTAGCGATTGGGCCCAAGGAGGGATTGCTGCGGCGATCGCCCCGGAAGATTCTGCGGCACTCCACGTTCAGGATACACTCGTAGCTGGGGCTGGCCTTTGCGACTCGGAAGCGGTGAAATTTTTAGTAGCAGAAGCGCCTGAGTGTATTGATGCTTTGGTAAAAATGGGCGTTGCATTCGATCGCACCGGGACAGATTTAGCACTCACCCTAGAAGCAGCCCACTCCCGCCGCCGCGTACTCCACTCAGCAGACACCACCGGCAAAGCAGTGGTGAGTACCCTGACAGCAAAAGTATTGAGCCGCCAAAATATTCAACTGCTTTCTCCTGCATTTGCACTCAGTCTGTGGCTAGACGACACCGGGCGCTGTCAGGGGATTAGCGCCATTTGTGGCTCTACTGTCAAGTGGTTGCGGGCTCAGGCCGTGGTGCTAGCAACTGGGGGTGGCGGACAGGTATTTGCTCAAACCACCAATCCGTCAGTAAGTACCGGAGACGGGGTAGCAATTGCATGGCGCGCCGGAGCCCTGCTGCGAGATTTAGAATTTGTGCAGTTTCATCCTACAGCCTTGACTAAACCGGGCGCGCCTCGGTTTCTGATTAGCGAAGCGGTGCGGGGAGAAGGGGCTCACTTGGTCGATAGTAAAGGATATCGGTTTGCTTTTGACTATCACCCTTCGGGTGAACTTGCTCCTAGGGATGTTGTCAGTCGTGCTATTTTCCGCCACTTGCAGAAGACAGGGGAACCTCATGTTTGGCTGGATTTGCGCCCGATTGCGGTCGATCGACTGCGCTACCGGTTTCCGAATATCATTCAAGTATGTGCTGATTGGGGAATTGACCTGTTTTCCGAACCTGTACCTGTCACCCCAGCCGCCCATTATTGGATGGGAGGGATTATCGCCGATCGGTTCAACGAAACTTCGATTCCGGGTTTGTACGCCGTGGGAGAAACTGCCAGCACGGGGGTACATGGTGCTAACCGATTGGCGAGTAATTCCCTGTTAGAATGTCTAGTTTTTGGCTCGCAAATGGCGCTGTTGAAGGTAGAAAGTATCAGCGACAAGGCTGTTGAGGATGAGGAAGATTCACCGGAAATTATCGCAAAATCGATTCATGTTTCTGACATTGAGGCGATCGAAAAGTTACGGATCGATCTGCCGAATTTAGTGTGGCAGAGTGCGGGAATTTGTCGTGGCCAAAGGGATTTGGAAAGTGCGATCGGTCAAGTGGAAATTTGGCGACAAGAATTTGCCTCTTTGTCTTTGAGTCAAATGCTTAATAATTTACGGCCTGGACAAATTCTCAATTTTTCCCCTACTGATGTAGAAAACAGTGTACTTTTACGAAATTGGGGAGAAGTTGGCAATTTATTGGATATTGGCTACTTAATTCTCAAAAGTGCTGCTTTCCGTACTGAAAGTAGAGGTGGTCACTACCGACTTGACTATCCCCTCAGTCACCCTGATTGGTGCAGGCACACTTTAATTCATGATTGCCATTGGTATAAATCTGGCCCTGTTTCCCAACCACAGGACAATTGAGAGCGTTTCCGGTTGTATTGGAATGATTTAACCGCAGAGAACACAGAGGACACAGAGGGAGAGATGGGGAGCTGTTTAGCGGGTGCCCGTACCGTCACTTTTCGGGTTCCCATTCGGGTCTGGTTCGTATTGTGAGTAATTTTCAAACCTAAAGTTATTGGAAGCTGTCCAGGTCGATCGACCTGCTGTGAAGTTACCAGTCGAGTTGCAGACTTGTCCAGCAGTAAGCGCTGGTCTGTCCATATTCACTTGCAGACACGTAGCTAGCGTTGCCATGGTTGTGAGCCGAATCAAAGTACCCATAGTGTTTATTCCCGTTGATGCACTTCCCTGAAAACTATTATATCTAGTAAATTAAGTAAATTCACTGATGTCTTGACTTTTTTGTAAACGAACCTAGTAAAAATGCTGAAACCCTTTGAAATAAACGCTTGTTCAGTTATTTAAATTTTGTGTTGAATTGGGATTTTGGCAAATTTTAATATTACTTGAAATTAAGAATCAAAATTGTTGAATAAGTTTCACTATCATTAAAAATACATCAGGGGGTGTTGCACCAAGGGGGTGTACTACCACCGTAGAGGGTGTCATACATCGGGTAGCATCTTGTCAGTAGGGTTGAAGACTAAAATATTTTTTTAGACACTGCTTAACATTCAGAAATAAAACTTAAAGTGTCTTAACATAGGGGAATTGTATTGGGTGCATCCCGATTTTGCATAGGCGAAGCATGACCGCAGACAATTCATTAGTGATAACCAGAGATTTACAGCGGTCATGCTTCGCCCCTACGAATATATTTACAAAATTGAGATGCACCCAATTGCATTTCTCTTCCTTCTGATGGCCGATCGCCTACTTCAATCAAACTGATATTGATTTTTACCAAGTTTCTTAGCACGATACATTGCAGTATCAGCATTGTTCACCAACACATCTCGATCTTGAGTATCCACGGGATACAAACTAATACCAATACTTGTACTTACAGAAACTGTATGTTCTTCTAATATAAAAGGTTGCTGAATTGTGTCGCGTATTTTTTCAGCTACTGTTGCAGTTTCCTCGCGACCGGGAATTCCCGGCAAAATGACTGTGAACTCATCGCCACCCAATCTGCTGATAGTATCGCTGCCACGCAAGCAACGTTTGAGGCGATCGGCAACTGCTTTTAAAAGCAAATCGCCAATGTTGTGTCCGAGAGTGTCATTAATTAACTTAAATCCATCTAAATCTAAAAATAGTAAAGCTACCAATTCATTATTAATCAATGCTTTTTCTAGAGATTGATTCAATCGTTCATAGAAAAATTTACGGTTGGGCAAACCCGTGAGAGCATCATGATCGGCTTGGTGACTAAGTTCAGCATTTTTTTGCAGGAGTGCTTCTTCCAAGCGCTTGCGTTCAGTAATATCTCTGATAATTCCCACCAAAAATACATTGCCGGCGGCATCTTTATGGAGTGACCTTTTAGTAGCAGTGAGATGGGTGATGCCGTGAGTATCGGTAAATTTTTCTTCATTTTCTAGCTGTAAATTAGTGGTTAATACTAATTCGTCTTGTTCCCAAAATATATCTGCTTCGGATTTGGCAAATAAATCATAATCGGTTTGAGAAATAAGCTGCTCCAAAGCAGCACCAATAAATTGACAATAGGCCTGATTTAAAACCACCAGTCTGTGATTTTTATCTTTGACAAATATCGGATCGGGAATTGTATCCATTAAGGATTGTAAAAATTCTTTAGACCGTTTCAATTCTTCTTGCAAGTGAGCCAGATAACCGACAACTGCGACTCCGGAACCTAAAAGACTGAGGATTGGGGGAATTAATGGTAGCCACCAACCAGCTAAGAAACCTAAGTAAACAGTGATACTTACAAAGGTGGTGATTGTCAATAAGCACCAAGCCGATCGACTAAGCGATCGCAACTTCCAGCTCACACTTGCTCCTACCCAAGACCATAGTAAAATCCATAGCCACTCCGCAGAGTCTGACCAAACATGAATACTCCCACGCCCATCAACGGATGCACTCAAAATTTGACTCAAGAAATGAGCCTGAAGTTCAACTCCCGATATTTCCTGGGGAGATGCGAACAAGCTATGGCTGTAAGCAGTTTGATGAAAGTCTTTGAGGCTAGTTGCTGTTGAGCCGATCAAGACAACGCGCGATCGCACAAAATCCGCTGGTACTTTGTCAGAAAGCACGTCACTCAAGGACACAGCGTGAAAACTGCCTAATCGGCTGCGCAGGGAAACCAAAATTTGATAACCCCGGCTATCCGATCGCACATAAGCACCATCATTTTGTTGAAAAGGCTGAAACACCCCCTTACCTAACTGCAAGTATTTAGGATTCACGGAGGCTGGCTGAGGGGAAACCCCTTCGCTGTCGAGATAAAGCAAAGCCAATTTGAGTGCGAAACTCTGGTGAGTTTTGCCATCTCCAGGCCAAGCGTAAAGCAACATTCGGCGCACCTTACTGTCAGCATCGATGACTACATTGTTGAAACCAACTCGATCGAACTTGTTCAGTAACGGAGGTGGCCGAACTCCCAAGCGCGTTTCGTCGGCCATCAACTCAATCCCGACTAAGTTAGGAATAGTTGTAAAAGTTTTGAGTAATTGGGGATTACCGGGTGGAGTTGGCAAATCTCGGTAGATGTCAAGACCGATCGCCCGCGGTTTACCAGCATTTAATTTTTGCAGCAATTGGGCCATCACACCATCAGAAATGGGGTAGCCGTACTTTTGCAAGTCACGTTCCCCAATTTCGACAATGACGATGCGATTGTCCGTTGCTTCTGCCGGGCGCCAGCGCATAAATTGGTCAAAAGCTGCCCATTCCCATACCTGCAAAAGTCCGCTACAGCGAACTAAGATGACCGTACTGGCGGCCACAGTTGCAGTAATCAATACCCGACGTTCTTGGTAAAGCCATTTTTTGAGAATTGCCCGCATAGGTTCAGGTAGAAGCTCGATCGGAACAATCCAAAATTTTAATCCAAAATTGTTTGACCCATCCTATCCAAATGTAGATGTAAACACGGGGATTGCCCTTACGGTACTTTGAGAAAATTGCGCGGACCGCTGTAACCAGACAATTCTGCAAGTTGTTCTAAAGATTTAGTCCCAGAATAAAACTGACCTTTAATCTCCCAAGTAGGGAAACCTTTGACGTTAGCAGCAGCAGCTTGGCAAATTTCGGCGCGAGAATTTTCTCCTTTGGGATCGCATTCGACATAATCAATTAATTTTGCTGCTTCTCTGCCAAACAGCATTTTTTGCTCGTAGCAGTGAGGACACCAGTAAGCACCGTATTCCTTAGCACCAATTTGTGTCAGATGTCGGGCTAAAGCCATTTCCGCAGGTCCCGATGTGGTAGTGACCAGAGGAGCGGCTATACCGGGCTTAGAGACAGTCACAGCAGGTGCTTTGACACTGTTGTAAAGTCCCAAGACGGAGATCGCACTCACCATGGCCACGACCATGCCTGTAAACACGAGTTGACCAATATCTTCCCACTCGCGGCCGACTAAGGTCAACACAAAGAGGGAGAGGGAAAACACCGCTGAACTGACACAATAAATGCACAGTTCCTGAATTTCAAAAGCCATCAAATACATCAAGTAACTGCTGAAAATTACCATCGCAGCAGTGAGGACAAATAGCCCTTGCCAAGTCCTATTTTCTAGTTGAGAGTACAGTCCTTTATTGGTATCTGGATTTACAGCTTTGGGAGCGAATGCCAGAATTCCTATAGTCAAGTAAGCTAAACAACCTAACAAACTTAAAGGTACTACGCCAAAGACTGTAGCGTAGGGGCTGTTGAGAACTTTGTCGCAGCCGCTGGTGGGACAAATTACTGAGCCTGTTGTGAATTTAGCGATCGTGAGATAGGTAGTTTCTACGACGCCGATGGCTGCGATCGCAGCCATTATAGTCCTAGACGAGCGATGAATCCAAGGGGTTGAACGTCGGCGAATCATTGTTCGATTTGGTAATGGATAATTGGCAATGGGTAATAGGGAATGGGGAATCGGGAATGGGGAATCGGGAATTGGTGCTTTTGTCACTGTGAATTCTGAGTTTTCAGTTATTGCCCGCTACCAATTACCCATCACCGATGACCTCATTCCCTATTACCCAAGGCTAATTTTAGATTTTACTTTTGACTTTACCCAGTTCCGGTATCAGCCCGCCAGAGCCATTAGCCTCGCTGTTTTGCTCTTTGTGAGACAAGCTGCGGCGGGCGGCTTCTACAAACTGACTGACGCGAATCGGATCGATGGGATTATCGATGCGCCCGTTTCGTTTCAAGGAACTAGAGACGATGACACCATCAGCAGCTTGCATGAGTGTGGAAATGTTTTCCCAGGAGGCACCGCTACCGATGAAAACTGGAATTCCGGCTGCTGCTAAACTGGCCATTTCTAATTCTTCGAGATTAGGAGGGCTACCAGTGGTAGGCCCGGAGAGGATCACCGCGTCTGCTAAGGCGCGTCCGATCGTCTCTTGGATGGCTGTGGTCAAGTTAGGGCTACCAAGGGGTTGCCCATGCTTGACTAACACGTCTGCTAATATTTTGACATCGCTACCCAATTCCCGTCGGTAGCGCAGTAGCTGGTGAGCTTGACCTTCAATTAAGCCTTGGTCTGTGGCCATAGTGCCGTTGAGGACGTTGACGCGGATGAATTGAGCTCCCGTACAGGAGGCGATGGCGATCGCGCTGTGGGCATCGTTTCGCAGCACATTGATGCCGATGGGCAATGTCACCAGATTGGTTAGTCTCTCGACGATCAGCGTCATGGCACTCACCACGGCTGGATCTACACTATTTTTGGCAAAAGGAGCATCGAAAAAGTTCTCGACTATGATACCGTTTGCGCCGCCAGAAGCCAGTGCTGTAGCCTCTTGCTCGGCTCTCCCGATAATTGCTTTGAGGTTCCCCCCCCAGCGGGGGGAAGTTGGTAGAGGCTGTAAATGTACGACACCGATTATGGGATTCGGCGTTTTGAATATTTGTTTTAAGTCCACGGGCTTTCCTGAAACCACCAAGTTGACGCTACGGCTGACGGCGGATTTTGACGGCATATTTTAGAATTCTATATCCACAAGGGCGATCGAATGACTCGAAATCTGGTTATATCTGTAGATCCGTCTGGCGATCGGCTGCTTTTGGTTGTCGATCGAGGTTAAAAATGTGAAAGTAGCTCTGATTATTTTGTCTGTTACCGCAGGATTGTTGTTAGGAATAGAAGTGCTGCTGCGGGTACTTGTGGGTTTTGGCAATGCTTTGATTTACATTCCCGATGCGGAGTGTGGCTATTTGCTCGCTCCCAACCAGAGGGTGCGTCGCTGGGGAAACCGGATTGAGATTAACGAGTATTCCATGCGTACAGGTGCCATCGCCCCACTGCCGGCTTCAGACACTCTGCGAGTTTTATTGTTAGGAGATTCTGTCGCTAACGGTGGCTGGTGGACCGATCAAATGGATACCATATCGGAAATCATCCCTCGGCAGTTGAGGTTGCAAATGTGCCCTCTCAGCACCGATGCACAATTACATTCAAAAGTCAACTATTGTGACTTTGAAGTTCTCAACTGTTCAGCCAATTCTTGGGGACCGAGGAATCAACTGGCTTACGCCAATCGTTTTGGTCTATTTGGGGCTTTGGTGGTGGTTTTGTTGTTGAATACGGACGATTTGTTTGCATCTGCTCCTTGCTCTGCCGTAGTGGGGCGCGATCGAGCTTACCCCGATCGTAAACCGGTGATGGCGATCGTCCAACTATTAAATCGCTACCTAATACCCACAGTACCTAGGGAAAAATTGACAACACCTGCGGCCGCAAATGAGGACAAAGTTGGCTGCAACTTAGAAGCTATTCGCCAAATCAAAACAGCAGCAAACCTTGCCAACATCAAGTTTGTACTAGCCTTGACACCAAAACGGCACGAATTAGGCGAGAGTGGCCCCAACGACTGGGAAGTCAAAGCTCGATCGCGTCTTGCCGAACTCGTCGCCACCGAGAAAATTACTTACATAGATTTTCTGCCCATTTTCAATTCAGCGACGGAACTTACAATAGGACTTACGAAAAAAACCCGGTTTCTTCCAAAAATAGTCGTTTTTTTCGACAAATATTCACGCAGAAACCGGGTTTTTGACCCCCCATGCGTAAGTCCTGTTACAAGTTTGTATCGAGACAGCATTCACCTCAGTCCTCAAGGAAATCAGCTAGTTAGCCAAACTATCTCTGGTCAAATAGTCGCTTTTTTTGACCATAAATCCTGAGCTAATTTTGACTACTAGCTTGAGATTCATCTGTGGACTGACATACTCCCCCGGCTGAAGCACGGGGGATTCTAAGCTCAGACAGCGATTGCAGGCATAGCCTGTCTAACATAGCCTAACTTAACGGTTGATGCCCCAACCGCACAAATATTCTTAGCTGCATTCTCGTCTCTGTCGGTAAATCTCAAATTTAAAATCTCAAAACTAAAATCTACAGACATCGAATCCGGTTGCCAAAATACAGTAGAAAACCCCATTAACACACAACAAACCTAAACTGTAGAAGCACCCGGAAACGACACGATCTGTTTGAATCTAACTTACTTGTAAAGTAGACTCTAGCTCTTTCGGATACCAAGCTTGACCATCGAGAGCCATTTGCTCGATCGAACTTGCAAGCCGCAGAGCTTTCAGAGCTTGTTCTCCCCCGACGGAAGGCTGATTTCCACCCCGCACGCAATTAATAAAATGCTCCAATTCTGCATGGAGCGGTTCAATATTGCTGGTGTAAACTTTCTCAATCAACCCATCTTGACGGTAAAGCACCTGACCGTAATCCGTCACATAATTGGCGGTTGTTTGTCGGTGAATCAAGATTTCGTTGTTGAGAAAATCGGCCTCTGTCAGAGAATTCTTACAATGAGCCACTATGGAACGGAGTTTGCGGTGCGTCACCTTACTAGCAGTCAGGGTAGCCACAATGCCGTTAGCAAAGTTTAAAGTAGCTGTTACATAGTCTAAATAACCCGAATTCGATGCCCTGCTGCCGCTAGCGGTCAACTTCACCACATGGGAAGATGCCAATTCCAGCAGCAAATCGATGTCGTGGATCATCAAATCCAAAACTACCGATACATCATTAGCCCGATCGGAATAGGGACTCATCCGGTGAGCTTCCAATGCCAGTAACTCTTCGGTTTTCAGCACTTTGCCGAGTTCCTGAAAAGCTGGATTGAAGCGCTCGATGTGCCCCACTTGCAAAATCCGGTGGGATTCCGCAGCCGCGTTGACCAAAGATTCAGCTTCAGTAATACTAGCCGCGATCGGCTTTTCAATTAAAACGTGAACACCCGCTTGGAGACAAGACATCCCCACAGGGTGGTGTAGGCGAGTTGGAACGGCGACGCAAACTGCATCTACGTGGGCGAGCAAATCTCGGTAGTCTTCAAAGAAGCGAACCCGGTATTTACTTGCTACATCAATTCCCCGCTCTACATTTATATCTGCAATACCCACGAGCTCGATATCTTTGAGCAGGCTCAAGACTCGCGTGTGATGTTGGCCCATATTGCCAACCCCAATCACCCCAATGCGAAGGGGTTCAGGTTGACCTCGGTGCCCGAAAACGTTTGCGTATCCTAATGACATCCTATCTAGCACTCCTGGATTCTCCTCCACCACAGGAATCAAGCCTTTTGGCTTCCCTCAGTTACTCACAGCCATCCAGATAGTACCACAGCAGATCTATTTGTGAAGAAATTCTAAGAGAAGGAAGAAGTCAGTTGACTGTTGGCAGTTGGCAGTTGGCAGTTGGTAGTTGGCAGTTGACAGTTTCCCATGCCCCATGCCCCATGCCCCATGCCCCAAGTCAACAGTCAACAGTCAACAGTCAACAGTCATATCCCCGCCTCAGTCATAGCTTGAGTTAAGGCATCCAGAACTTCCAAACGGTGGGCCCACTCTTGCAAATAGTCGCGATCGAGATTAGCGCCTTGCAGCTTCAAGATCCCCAAAACGTCGCGCCACTGTTTTTCAGACCGACTATTTTTTGCCCAAAATAACTTTTGGACGATCGTATCTTCCGGGGATGCAACCCAAAAATTAGCTGTTCCTTCAACCTCTATCAATTGTCGGCGAGACATTTGAGACAGAGCAAAAGGAGTGTTGTCTGCGATATAGATATCTGCATTAGCTATGGTCTCAGTATGAGTTATATTGAGGAGCTGAGTCCGAGATTGTTTCAACTCTTCTACTGCCCCAGCCGGACAATAAAATCCAGCATTTTCTAGAGTTTTTACTAACAAATCAATTTCTGGTCGGGGAATCTGAATTGCCAAGTCTAAATCGCGAGTCGATCGAGCTTCTCCGTGAATAGAACTAGCAACACCTCCACCAACATAGTAGGGGATATTAATTGACTCTAGGAGGGCATGAAGTTGTTGAGCCAGAGCAATAGAGTCTTGAATCCACATCATTTCATCAGTCCCAATAGGTTGAAAGTCTGAATAAAACTTTTCCGCCAAGACTGCACGGCAAAAATGTTCTCTAATTTCAGCAATGGCTGCTTTTTTTAATCTCAATTTGATGCCGATCAGGGAAAGTTTTTTGACTGTGCGATCGAGGGTAGCTGCTTGTTCTAAGCGCTGTTTGAGAGACAACTGCCGCAGTTTGTCAAATAAATAGATATCGGCTTCAATACTATTATCAGATGCCTGGGGACGATAACCCCGTTTGACTTGAATCATCATTGGGAATTGGGCATGGGGCATGGGGCATGGGGCATAGTTTCTTTTTTTCCTTCTTCTTTCCATCCGTTACATCCGTTACATCCGTTACAAAATCCGTTGCCGAACTTCACTTTTCAGAAAATATGCGAGTTGCAAAATTTTGCGATCGATTCGGAGACAAAACCCTAGCCTTCAAAATCGCCGCCACCAAAAACGCATAGGACAAAACTCCCACCACCGCGAGAAAAAGTACGCTGGCGCTTCCCGACGCATTCCACAAAGCGTGAAGTGCCGCAGCGCTGAGATAGCCTACGCCCAAAATTTGCCAGCGCTTTTTAGGTTTAAGGGCACTCAAACCGATAAAATATCCCAAATAGCCACTGTAAGCCATGTGTCCGGCGACGGAACCCAAAATTCGGGGAATTAGCAACTGCAATCCTACTAATTCTCCGGCATCTGTCCCTGCTTGTAGAGTGACATTGTGAATAATATTCGGAACGTATTGTCCTAGAGTTTCTAATAGTGTAAATCCGACTGCGGAGGCACTTCCTAACAGAATGCCATCTAAAGGTTCCCAAACACCAATGCGCTCCCGCCAGGGATTTCGCAACAAATTACCCAACAACAGCGCTACCAAAACTGGTAAAGCTTTCAGCAATTCTTCCATCAGACCTGCACCGAAAAACATTCGGATTAAGAAAGGAAAAAAACTGATTTGTTCGCCTTCGGTTGGCAGTCTTCCGGGCAAAATTTCTCGAAATACTACTATAAATCCAATCAATAAAGGGCTGAGTAAAATTAAGATAGTACCTAGGGCAGAACAAAATAAGATCCACCAAGGCTTGTGTTTGCCACACAGTTGATATATGAAATAGTAAGCTGCACCGGAAAGATAAGCAGCCAGCAGAAAATTGAAAGCTGCGGAATTTCCCACTGCTACAAACATCGAAACTACAAAAACAACTGTAGCAATACCGGGATATAAGTAAGCTTTTTGACTTAGTTGTTTTCCGGTGGATGCGATGGGAAATAATTGAGTGAAAGTGAGAGTTTCCTTTTCCCCAGCGTTAGACAAGATGGGATTTACTGTCGGGAATCGTGGCGAATTGTGGGTGTTTTGTAGGGTAGTTTCAAATATAAATTGAGGACCATCAATACCGAGACTGATGCGATCGCCTGTTTCTAAAGTTTGGCTGGCTTGTAGCCTTTGACCATTGACATAAGTACCGTTGGCGCTGTTGAGGTCGCAAATTTCCCAGGTCAGAATATTGCCTTTAGTGAGGGGGCGGACTGTGGCGTGGCGACGGGAAACCATCCCGTAGGCGATCGATTCCAAGGCTATTTGACAACTTCGATCGCGTCCGATCGCTACTTCCATGATTTCCGAAAGTTGGTACTTGGATGCTGTCGCAGCCACAGCACCTTGAGCTGGCACTTGTCGCAGAAATCCCATCTTATTAGTTATTGGTTATTGGTCATTAGTTATTAGTTATTGGTTGGTTGTTATTAGTTATTAGTTATTGGTTATTGGTTATTCGTTATTGGTTATTCGTTATTGGTTATTCGTTTAACCAATAACTAATAACAACTGTCAACTGTCAACTGTCAACTATCAACTATCAACTGTCAACTGTCAACTGTCAACTGTCAACTGTCAACTAACTAATCATAGATTTGCCCTAGCATCCCGAACTGCTGCATAAAAAAATAGTCCGGTGAGGGGTATGCTCAGAGCCAGAATGATTCCTGTGACTAAAGTGCCTAGTTGAGCTTCTCCCGAAGATAGCTCAAAGACTGACCCGACGGCGGCGATCGCGGCAATGCACGAAAGAGCCAAAAATAAACTACTTTTAGGAGTTCCTGCCATCATACCGATTTTACCGCCTTTGGTGAAAATTTATGCTTGACCAATTCTTCATTGAGTGCGAGTTTGTTTTCTACTCTGTCTACAAATAGCACTCCGTTGAGGTGATCCATTTCGTGCTGAATAGCCCTGGATAGCAACTCTGTCGCTTTCAGGGTTTGCGGGCGGCCGTATTCATCGCGATAGGAGACTTCAATCATTTCTGGGCGCTTAACTTCTAAATAAACTCCCGGAATGCTTAAACAGCCTTCTTGGAAAGGGGAGACTTGGCCACTGGTATTTTTGATGGTGGGGTTGATCAAAACCAGTGGCGGTTTAGCTGGGTTATCCGGTTCGCAGTCAAGCACGATGACTTGTTTGTTGACTCCGACTTGAGGGGCTGCTAAACCGATGCCCTCAGCACTGTACATGGTTTGCAGCATTTCTCGGACTAGCTGCCGAATTTCTGCGTCAACGCTGTTGACTCGCTTGGCTGGCTGGCGCAGCACGCGATCGCCCAATGTGTGTATGGTTAGGGGCGGTTTTTCTAACTTTTTCTTTTCAACCAAAACCTGAGCTGTCATGGCATTCTTACTTAATATCTGGGCTAAATTGGAACCAATACTATGATATTTAATCTTAATCTAAATTAACGTACCTATGAGTGGAAACAAGCCAAACCTACGACCTGTGATTTCTCTGGGGCGATCGCCACTGTTGATAGCCGGAGAGTTCGCTGCTGCGATCGCGATTTTACTGGCTATTTTGATAATTCTACAGTTTTGGGCTGTTCTGCCCTCGCGCATTCCGATTCATTTCGGTTTTTATGGCCAGCCTGATGCTTGGGGCGACAAGGTGATGATTTGGTTACTACCGGCTGTGGCTGCGATGATATTTATCGTTTTGGCTGCGGTGTCTCCCTATCCCCATACTTTTAACTAACGCGAACGGTCTGGTAAAACTTCGGTTTTGTTGGACGCTATCCCCGTTGAATCAGGAAGCCAGCGCTGTATCGCCGTATCGGTCAGCGTCTGGTAGTTCACTTATCCTGTACGGATTACTCAACAGAACGCACGTCGCCAATATCTGCTGGCGCGATCGGTTTTGGTTTGGCTGAAAGTGGAGGTTTGTTGGTTATTCGCGTTGATAGTGCGACAGCAAATTATTGTGGCTTTAGGTAGTGCTCAAAGGTTGAGTATGGAGTTAGTGTTGGGGATGATGGTTTTGATATTGGGGACGGTTGGTGTTTATTTCCTAAAGGCTTATTTGGATCGTTAGGTGGGTGGTTTTTATAAATAATTTTGTGGAAAATCCAGCACTTAGATATTTTCTCAAAAACTCTGTTAATTAACAGCTAGGATGCCTGTCTCACAATAGACATATCCAACAATTCTTGTGGAACCGGCCGGAAAGCCTGATGATGATGGGAGATGTCTATTAAATATGCTCAGACCGGATTTCTAAATCTCAAAACTAAAATCGATATGCTATAGCCTTTCTCAGTGAGGTGGGTACTAGGTAATGGGCCATGGGGCATAGGGCATTACCAATTACCAATTACCAATTATCAATTACCAATTACCAATTACCAATTCTCGCTCTTACCTCATCTTTCACCAGAAAGGCTATATCTAGAATTGTCTGGGTTAGGTAAAATCAAGGTGAGCAGCCACAGTTAGAAGTTATCTCAACGCATGACACCAGAACCCAATCCTTCTCCATCCAACTCCCCTGAGTCGATCGCGACTTTAGAAAATCTTAATGGTGCTACACCGTCAGTACCTGCTGGGGAAACCACTATCGTCCCTACTGCTGAACCGGAAAAACCATTACCTCCACCTCCAACCCGTAAGATTATATTGCCAGAGTATCCCAAACAAACGACTGCGGAAATGTCGGGTTCGGTGCTGATTTTGGGGTCGATCGCGGGGATGATTATCGGACTGGCGATCGATAATGTGTGGATTGGCTTGTTGGGTGCGATCGGAGCGATCGGGATTGCTCTGCGACTGATGTGGCCCAACTGGGGCAAAATCTGGATGCAAGTCATCCCCCCCACTTGGCGCACCCTAATCGTGGCTAGCTTTGGACTTTTGGCGGGAATCGCTGGCTTGCTGATGCTAAGCGGCTCTAACACTGAACCGGGAACCCGCAATATTCAAATTAACTGGGATGCTGTCGGAGCTCTGGGTGAGTTAATTGGCGCTTTGGGTCAAATTTTGATCGCAATTTTGGGTGTTTACGTGGCTTGGCGACAGTACGTGATTTCCAAAGATTTGACTATTCAGCAAAATCGAATTACTCAGCAGCAAACCATCGATGCTTATTTTCAGGGGGTTTCGGATTTGGCCCTGGATGAACAAGGATTTTTGGAAGATTGGCCGCAAGAAAGGGCGATCGCCGAAGGTCGCACTGCTGCGATTATGAGCAGTGTGGATGCGGAAGGTAAAGCTAAAATTCTCCGGTTTTTGTCGCAGTCAAGGTTGGTTACTCCTCTGAAGCGCGATCGACTCTTAGGCCGCCCCATTCTCGACGGCGATGGTGGCTACGCCGAAGATAGAGACCACGGTATCCGCGTCATCGATCTCAATGTGATGTTAGCAGGAGCAGACCTAGCGAACACTGACTTGCGGTGGACAGATTTAAGTGAAGCTAATCTCGTCCGAGCCAATCTCAGCAAGTGCGATTTAGTGAAAGCCAACCTCTCCCGCGCTGTGTTGTATGATGCCAATCTCACCCGCGCTGATATCAGGGGTGCCACATTATTTTATGGTTCGGGCGAAAGCGCTTCCCCTCGCAGTCGGACTGAATTTCCTAACTACACCACGGGGGAATATACCGGGGCTGTGGTGGAACGTGCTGATTTCACTGGTGTCAAGCGAATGTCAGAGGAGCAACGTCAATATTGCTGCGCTTGGTGTGGCTCGAAATCGAGAGAGACTATTCCCGGTGGCTGCGAAGGTATTCCTAATAAACTAGGGCGTTGACGTCGGGATGGGGAATCGCCACGACTCTAAACGGACACAGAGGAAGAGTAAGACTACTCCGGTAGCTTCATCCGATGAAGTGTCAAGAATCACCGCTCGTTCACGACGGTGAGTATTTCAAATACTCCTCTCAAATCCGGTAGCACCGTCCTGTATTCATCTTTCTTCTTCTCCTCTGTGCCCTCTGCGCTCTCTGCGGTTAAATCATTCCGATCCAACCGTAAACGATATCACCGCTAACCTGGAGTACCAGGTATAGCGGGTGCACAAAAAAAACACGTAAAAATTCCGATAATTTGACAGATGTGGATGGAAAGTTTAAATTTTTGACACAGGATTGAGCCACAGCAAAACTGTCTTTTTTAATTGATTTAATTCCCGATACACTTCTTGTTTCACCCACTGCCCGATCGCATCGAAGGGTGTAAAAATTTGACCCATCGGCCAGCTAACATCTTGACCCAAGGGTGTTTGATGGTTGCCGGCCAGGATCTGAACAGTAATCATGTCGGAATATTTCACTTTTAGCAAGTCTGTTAACAGCAAAGTTTGGTCGATGTTGTCATCCTTAAATTTAATTAACAGATTGCGCCGAATTTGATAGTTATCTTTCACCAAGCGATTGGTATCCTGGGGAGAAGGAGTAAATTCGACGTTAAAGACAGGGGAAATTTGCTCGACGATCGGGATTGCTTCAGAAGCTGCATAATTGTTGAAAGAGATCAGAATATTGCCTGACCTTTCTACGTCAAAGACAGCACCAATCAGCAGATGGAGTTTGCACCCCATGCTGTGTCCCATTCCGTAGATGGGGAGATATCGCGATCGCAGCAACTTCATCGCCTGCAATCGTCCCAGAGCATTTTCAAATTTATTGAGGACATCACGGGCGATCGCAATATGATCCAAAGTATTGACAAAAGGTGTCGCTACTACAACATATCCTTGATTTCCCAAGGCCTCCAATAGCCAGCGATAGGTCAAGTGTGGTGCTGTCGCCACAAAGGCACCACCGAGAAAATGTACGATCGCGATCGGTCTAGTTGAAGGAATCAATACCCAATTCCCAGAAATTTCCTGCCAGTCCATAAATTCAATCAACTAGGGAGTGTCAAACCTTTCTTCATGATACTTCATCCATTTCAACTTATTTAAACTAGCTTGAGGATTGAGAACTGTAGTAGCAATCCCGTAAACAAGAGTCTGCAAAAACTCCCGGTTCAACCAACTTTGTCCTAGCTTTCTCATGTAGTGCAGTGCCAAAAATTGTCTAAATTTGTTGAGCTTTTGCCAAAGTGGCAAATTCTGAAAACATAACTGTTCGTAATGACTTAAAGATAACTCCGGCTCTCCCCGCAGACGTCGCCGTTGATTTTCCTTGATACAATCAGAAGCTATGCGTTTTTTCAACCAGTGCTTATCTGTGAGAGAATTCCCTCTAATCCGGTAATTGCCCAAAGGCTGTTTCGTCGCCAACAAGCCGTACTTGTGAGAAATTCTGGTAAATAACTCTGTATCTTCCCCTACCAACCAATCTTCAGCGAAGCCACCTTCTTTGAGGAGAATTTCTCGCTCAATTACCACAGAAGACGGAAAAACCCAAGGACTATCCCCTGTCAACTTAATCCCCTGCATTTCGGCTTTAGTTGTAGGATAGGTAGGAATATAACTCAACTTGTTACCACTTTTATCTAAGTACCGCAAAGCGTGAGCAACAGCTTTAACTTCTGAATGTTCTGCCAGCATTTGCAAACAAAATTCCAGCTTGTTTGGTTCCCAAGTATCGTCACTGTCGAGAAACGCTACATACTCACCTGTGGCGCGCTCGATCATTAAATTTCTCGACTTAGAAACCCCATAATTTTCGGGATTTACAAATAACTGAATTCGCGGATTAGACTCCGCAAGTTGAGCTGCTATTTTCCTAGTATCATCAGTAGAGCAGTCATCAACAATTAAGATTTCTAGATGCTGGTGGCTGCCATTGAGTGCGGAAGAAACTGCCGCCACCAGGGTTTCGGCTGCATTGAAGGCAGGAATGATGACACTGACTTTTGTGCTGTTCATAAATTGACTATTACAGTAGCTCAGGTCTGATGGAGATTTCTTGGGAAATAAGCAGGAGCTTAGATCGATAAGCTGTTGCTATTTTAAATCATCTACATGAGGTATATGGTGGGCAGTGATATTTTTGATAATCAACATTAGATTTATGTCTGAAGGATGATGTCATGTAATTTAGAATTAAACAAGTTTAGTCTTCTGTCAACCATGTTTTTAAGTTTATCCAAAAAAGTACCAATTTATACTTTATTTCTAACAGTTATGGTATGTGGTTGCCAGCAGCAGCTACAGCAACCACCCAAGTTTCAGCAACAGCATAGCAAACAAGGCATAGCAGTGTCTGCTCACCCCCTGGCCAGCGATGCGGGGCTGTGGGTGCTGCAACAGGGAGGCAATGCAGTGGATGCAGCCGTGGCTACGGCTTTGGCAATTTCGGTGGTGGAGCCTTTTGCGGCAGGTATCGGCGGTGGGGGTTTTTTGCTGCTGCGACGGGCCCAAGCAGGGACTGTGCAAGCCTTGGATTTTCGGGAACGGGCTCCCAAAGGGGCGACGCGGGATATGTATTTGGACAAGCAAGGAAAAGTGCGTCCCAGAGCAAGTCTAGATGGGCATTTGGCCGCGGGGATTCCTGGTACTGTGGGGGGACTTTATACGGTGCACCGCGAGTACGGGAAGTTGCCTTGGGCTACTTTGGTGGCACCGGCGATCGCCCTGGCAGAAAAAGGATTTCCGGTGAGTTCGCGCTTTACAAAGGCTGTTGAGTCGCGACTGGATGCGATCAAAAAGAACCGGGCGGCGCGGGAGATTTTTACCAAAAGCGGTGTTTTGTATAAACCAGGGGAAGTTTTGATCCAGCGGGATTTGGGGCGGACTTTAGGGAAGATTGCGATCGATCCGCAAAGTTTTTATCGAGGGGATATTGCTAGGGCGATCGCCTCTGACATGACAAAAAATGGCGGCTTAATTACTCTGGGAGACCTCAGAAACTATACACCGATTTGGCGCAATCCAGTTTGTGGCAACTTTCGCACTTACGAAATTTGTGCGATGTCGCCTCCTTCTTCCGGCGGCGTTCATTTGTTGCAGATTTTGAATATTCTGGGCGATACGGATTTGAAGACTCTGGGAAGGAAAAATCCAGATACTTTGCACTTGTTGGCGGAATCAATGAGGATTGCTTATGCCGATCGATCTGAGTATTTGGGCGATCCAAATTTTGTCAGTGTCCCTGTCAAAGCTCTGACTAGCAAAAATTATGGCAGATGGAGGCGATCGCAAATCCAGAGTCAAGCCAAACCTTCGAGGGAAGTAAAAGCTGTGGATGCTCAAACTTTGAGTCGCTTGGTGTCGGAGTCGCCGGAGACTACGCACCTGACGGTAGTTGACACAGAGCGCAATGTGGTCAGTTTGACGTTTACTGTGAATGGTGGTTTTGGGGCTGGGGCTGTGGCTGCGGGTACAGGAATTTTGCTCAACAATGAGATGGACGATTTTGCTGCGGCACCGGGAGTGCCGAATTTGTTTGGTTTGGTGGGTGGGGATGCAAATGCGATCGCCAGCGGCAAAACTCCTTTATCCAGCATGACGCCGGTGATTGTGACAGAAAATGGCAAATTTCGCCTCGCGGTGGGGTCTCCCGGAGGTAGTACGATTATTACCACTGTGCTGCAAATTTTACTTAATGTGTTGGTTTACGACATGAATGTCGGTGAGGCTGTATCGGCACCGAGGATTCACCATCAGTGGCTGCCCGATCGCCTAATGCTGGAACGGGGAGGTTTTGATGGTGCGACGCTGGATCAGTTGCGACGGCGGGGACACCAGATTCAGCAACGGGAAAGTTGGGGAAATGCTAATGCGATCGTCGTAACACCCGATGATTGGTTGGAGGGGGCGGCCGATCCACGCTCTGAGGGAGTAGCAAGGGGTTTTTGACCAAGCCCGCCCTCTATGGGATTTGATTTTCCAGCCATCGAATAGGATAATCATGTCTGATTTTTGCTTCTGACTTGTGGCTGCTGCGATCGCGTCACAGCCCATAATTACCGAGTTTAAATCTCTAAATGTTTCAGTATAAATACTTAGAATTAAAGAGTTGATAAAGGTAATATATATTACCTATATTTAATGCCATGATCTAATTGTAGATTGAATTTATACCTGTGATTTTAGCAAAAAAAATATGCTCAGCCCTCATAAAATTGCTGCCTTAACTGCTACCTTCACCGCTGCTGCTTTCAGCTTGTTGACCGCACCCGCGATGGCATTTTCTGTAGGTGCAACCAATAATACCGAAACTTTAAAAAACCAGTTGTTAGGAACTCAGACAGCGGGATTGAGTAATTTCTCTGTGTCAGTGACTGGAAATAGTGCTGCTTTTGGTACTTTTAGCAATGACCCCTTCGGTTTGCACTCAGGTGTTGTTCTCAGCACTGGTAGAGTAGCTGACATAGCCGGCAGGAATAACAAAGATAATCTCTTCTTCAATGGCACTGATTTAAACACTGACTTTGGGCCCAAGGGTGAAGCTGGAGATTTAACTCAGCTCAACCTCAGTTTTTTTGCTGACTCTACCGCGGAAAAGTTGTTCTTTGAATATGTATTTGGTTCCGAGGAGTTTCCTGAGTTTGGTGGTTCTCCATTTAATGACGATTTTGAACTACTGTTGAATGGCAATAATTTGGCCAAGTTGAGCGATGGCAAAGCTGTTACCATTAATAATCTGGTTCCCGATCCAAATAATCGCTCTCAAGATCACTCCGACTATATCAATAATCCAGTCGTGACAGGCCTGGCTGCTAATATTATTAAGCTGGATGGCTTTACTAAAGTTTTAGGTTTTGAGGGTTTGCTCAATAAAAATCAGACGAATGTTCTCAGCATCCGCATTAAAGATGTGGGGGATGGTAATTTAGATTCTGCTGTATTTATTAAAGGCGGTTCTTTGGGCACCCAAAAAGCCGAACCGGTTCCCGAACCTATGACTCTGGGCGGTTTGATAGCCGGAGTTGCGATGCTGGCTACAGGCAGAAAATTTCGCGCTAAACTCTAGGAATATCCTTTACGAGCATGGGGAATCGGGCCTAGGGCGTGTTTTCAAACCCGGAGATCCCCCCTAACCCCCCTTAAAAAGGGGGGAGAAAGAAGCTCAAAGTCCCCCTTCTTAAGGGGGATTTAGGGGGATCAGGATCTGATGGATCAGGCTAGAAAACACGCCCTAGGGCCTAGGGCGTGTTTTCAAACTCGTTGTATACTGGAAAATAGGCGATCGCAACCACTTAACGCTCATGAACCGAGGAGACTTAAGTAACGAACAGTGGGAGAGGTTACAACCGCTACTTCCCCCTCTC
>NZ_JBGJZU010000037.1:0-57831 GCF_041354475.1 Microcoleus sp. | reverse complement strand
CAGTCGTCGTTCCGCAGAAACCTGCTTATACTTCAATGGTTCTGTGCTATCGGAATGAAATTATTTTCACCGATTGCGGTATACGGAACTATTGGGATGAGCAACATTCTTTAATGGTCGATCGCGACATCAATGCTTCGATCAATTTAAAGAGACTTGGGTTGGACATTTTCCCAAGTATAAAACGCCGTAGCGGGAATCTTTCTGTAGTAGGAACTATAGATAATAGTATCGCAAAGGAAATTTTGTATACCCTTCGTCGGGCTGCAAAGATGCCCACATCATAGCTGTACTCAGCTTGATGTGGAAGTATGTCACATGGTTTGTATTCATCAAATATTATTCGTAAAACCCCCCCCTACAAGCCATTTTAGGCGATAGCAGAATTTTATTTATAGAATAAATAATTATACCTATAGGGGGTACAGCTACAGAGTAGGGTGCTAAGTTGGAAAAACGGATACAAACCCGATCGCACACCTGCTTTGATAGCAGCGCGAAAAGATTTAAATCCAGTCTGCAAGGATTAAGTTAAATCGGGATGACAGGATTTGAACCTGCGACATCCTGCTCCCAAAGCAGGCGCGCTACCAAACTGCGCTACATCCCGGTGTGGTAGTTATCCACCCCATGACCATTAACACATAAAACCAGGAACTTGTCAAGCTATTTTTTCATTTCTGCTCGAAATGTACTTCCAAGGGTGATGCCAGCGTCAATCTGGCCTTGCTGCCAAAAATCAACGCTGACGTAGACCGATCGACTAATCTGGATACCAGAACATACCTTTAATCCCCTCTGGATCTGACATAAAGCCCAAATTTCGGTAAAAATCCACAACTTGAGGGTCAGCAAATAAGGTAATGTTGCTGATGTCTTCACTACGGAGTTTTTTAATGATGTATTTCATCAGTGCCTTGCCCATACCCTTACCTTGGTAATCAGGATGAACTACCACATCCCATAGCGTGGCATTAAAAGCATGGTCTGAAGTCGCTCTGGCGAAACCTACCAGCCGTCGCTGGGTGCCCCGGATCTCCCACATAGAGACGACTAAGAAGCTGTGTACAATAGCTTTTTTGACTTTTCGCAGGGGACGGCGGGACCAACCAACTGCATTACAAAGTTCTTCGAGTTCGTAGAGGTCAATATCCCGATCGCAACTAAAAAAGATGCGAGCGTTGCCGAGGGAGTTGGGCTTGCGAAAAGTTGGGGACAGCGGATCGCCAGACCCAACAGTCACATCTTCCTCAAATTCTGCTGTTTGGGGTACAGAGGCAGACTCAGAACTACTAAATAAGTTTTTCCAAAAACCCATGCAGGCGCGGTTAAGGTAGTAGAAGTTGGACGACGTTACAGAGAGCCCGAAAGATAGACCCACTCCGATCGGGATGGGATGAATTGCGGGTAATCTTTTCAGCAACAGTTTACGGTACACTCATCTTACGCCGAAAAGACGGATTTGTCGTCCCACATTGAGTCTCCACTATTCTGATGCTGATCAACTTGGGTACAAATTCATCCGTGGAGACTTTAAACCTCTTCGCATCGTTCCTGTGCATGGCGACCGGAACCTAGTATATCTCCCGCACCTTCCCCTCAATTATGGCTTCGGGTTTAAAACCATCTACACTAGAACTGCTCAAGCGCTTTAACCGAGCGTTTCCGCAGTTTTACGAGCAATTTGTCAGCAGTGAAATTCAACTGCAAAACCTCAAATTAGCTTATCAACTGTATAAAACTAGACAAGCAGTCATCGAAGTCAGACCGGAAGGTAACAAAAGTGCCCTGCATTTTGCTTATCGCAACCAGTCTTTTTTGTTGAGTGATATTTTTGGAGTCCTGGCCGCCTATGGACTAACGATTCACAGTCTGAGTCTATACGGTCAAATTTACCCGCCGATGTTGGTATTTATCAAATTGGTAGTATCTCGCGGAGGCAAGGTACTGGCAGATAAAACCGCAGAAAACGTCTGTAGGGCGGTTAGAGAGGCCTTGGCAGGACATTTTGAAGTTGAAGAGATGTTGGCGGTAGAATTTAATCTAGACGCGGGTTTAGAGGACGTGGCAACGGAATTCTACGTCGATCCAGTGTTCCACTTGCCAGCTTTGCTGATTGAAGCAGACAACCAGCCTGGACTTTTTTACAAAGTTATGTATGCCATTTGGCAAGAGGATTTGTTGGTGGTGAATGCTAATTTACTGGTTTGGCGGGGGCGGACTCGCTTAATTCTCTACTTGTTGGGCCCCAATGAAAGTTTAATTCCTGAGTATTTGGGGCAGAAAATTGCTGAGGGGGTGCGCCAAAGATTGCTGGGCGATCGATTTTAAACAGGTGTCAGTGGTTGACCAAAAATCCGCTGTCGGCGAACCCTTCTTGAATTAGGATAGGACTATGGCAATCATTGACATCCTAGGGGTTCGGCACGCCTACGATTTGACAGCACCGAGAACAACTCCCCACGTTTTAGTTTTTGTCCACGGCTGGCTGTTGAGCCGTCACTACTGGCAAGCGACGATCGCACGTTTGGCAGATAATTATCAATGTCTAACTTACGATTTGCGCGGGTTTGGCGATTCCATTGCCTACGATGACACTCACGGGATTTCCCAACCTGGGAATTCCTCCTACACTCCTGCTGCTTATGCTCGTGATTTGGGAATTTTATTAGAAAAACTCGATATTTCCAGTGTTTGGCTGGTGGGACATTCTCTGGGGGGTACGATCGCCCTGTGGGGAGCTAGCCAATTGTCCGATCGAGTTAAAGGTGTCCTCTGCGTTAATGCCGGTGGTGGCATCTATCTTAAGGAGGAATTCGAGCGGTTTCGAGCCGTGGGCAAGCAGCTAGTCAAACTGCGCCCCCTCTGGTTGTCTTACTTGCCCTTACTAGATTTTGTGTTTGCCCGTGATTCTGTGGCCCACTCCATCGGTCGTGCCTGGGGAAGGCAGCGGTTGATAGATTTTGTGGCGGCTCGCCCAGAAGCGGCTACTGGGGCTTTGCTGGATTCCACCACAGAAGCGGAAATTCACCGCTTGCCAAAAATTGTGTCCCAACTCAAACAGCCTGTTTATTTTATTGCCGGCACTAAAGACCAAATTATGGAACCCAAATACGTGCTGCATTTGGCCAGCTTTCACTGGCTGTTCCAAGGTTGTGGCGAAAATGTGCTTCAGATTCCAGATTGTGGTCATTTGGCAATGCTGGAACAGCCGGATGCAGTGGCTAATTACCTGACCAAAATCCTCCACGAGCATGATTAAATGGCAACGGGCATCGGGCATTGCTACGATCGCCAAGGAATCACAAATAACCAATAACCCATAACAAATCAGTTGTTTCTTCTGCTATAACTGAATAGTGGCAAATTGTTTGAATTCAAATTCAGCTTAAATATCTGTGCGCGTCAACCTCACCGATCGGCAACAACACATCCTGTGGGCAACGGTTCGCCACTATATTGCTACAGCCGAACCCGTTGGCTCAAAAGCTTTGGTTGATGAGTACAAACTCACTGTCAGCCCAGCTACAATTCGCAATGCGATGGGAACTCTCGAAAAAGCAGGACTCCTCTATCAACCTCACACTTCTGCAGGACGTGTCCCCTCTGATTCTGGCTACAGACTTTATGTCGATCGACTGATCCAGCCTTCAGAGAAACTCGCCGGTAAGGTGGAACAGGTACTCGACCAGCTCAATTGGTCTGATGGTCGTCGCTCGGCGGTACTTCGAGGTGCCGCTCAAATTCTGGCGACTATTAGCGGTTACATTGCCCTGATCACCATACCCCAAACCAATATCGCTTGCTTGCGACACTTGCAACTGGTGCAGCTAGAACCCGGAAAGGTGATGCTGATAGTGGTGACAGATGCCTACGAAACCCAGTCAGTGTTGGTGCAGTTACCTCAAGACACAGAAGGTAAAAAGCTGGATGTAGAAATAGTCGATCGCGAATTACAGATTTTATCCAATTTTTTGAACTCTAAATTGCGCGGGCGCTCGTTCTCCGAACTCAGTACGATCGCGCTTAGCGAATTAAACCAGGACTTTGAACTGTACGCTGATTTGATGGGAACCATGCTGGCGGCCTTGAGCCGTCGGGCCGAGACTCCCACATACACGCGGATTTTGATCGGCGGTTTGGCAGAAGCATTACGTTTACCGGAGTTCTCCCAGTTGCAGCAAGTTCAAACCCTCGTTCAACTCCTCGAACAAGAACAGGAACTACTTTGGCCTTTAATCTTTGAATCTCCAGACTTGGAAACCCCCGGTAGACGGGTGACAGTCAGAATTGGCTCGGAAAACTCCCTAGAACCAATTCGCGGTTGTACTCTGATTTCTTCCACTTATCGGCGGGGATCTTTGCCTGTGGGGAGTGTTGGGGTTTTGGGACCGACGCGGATGGTGTACGAAAATGCGATCGCAGTTGTGGAAGCAGCAGCAGATTATTTGTCGGAAGCCATTGGCGGAAATCGAGCTAATTTTCCTGAAGCCAATCCAGAGATGCCGCATAGTAGATTCATAGATGCACCCTGATTTGATACCCCCAAGTTTAACTAGCTTGGGTTTTTTTTGGGTATATTATAGCATATTTTTCCTTCATATTTTGAAGTTCAGGGGCGGATGTAATAAAACTAAAGTTAATATTCATTAGTCATCTGCGACTCTGCGGGGTCTGCCACTATTCCTCTGTGCCACTGCCCCACTTTCAGGGCCTAGGCTATTTTCAAAAGAAAAGTCAAAATATTAAGACATTTTTTAGAGTTGGTCAAAAATAGGTAAAAAAGATTAATGTGGTTATTAAACCCCTTTGTCTGTTGGGAATAACCAGGGTTGGCAAATTGCAAATAGCTTCCAGCAAATTTAGCAAAATTGCCACTCCAGCTAAGGTTCAACTCTTAAGTTAAGATCGAAGGCGAGATTTAGGTAATTTTTTTTAGGATTAAATGAAATCGATCGATAACAGTAAAAATACCTTTGCGATCACAACCCCTCTGTACTATGTAAACGATATACCTCACCTTGGCAGCGCTTACACGACTATGGCTGCTGATGCTATAGCCAGATTTGAGCGGCTGCGGGGTAAGTCAGTTTTGCTAGTTACAGGGACAGACGAGCACGGGCAGAAAATTCAACGCACCGCCGAGAGTTTGGGGCGATCGCCCCAGGGTCACTGCGATCTAGTTGTTCCGGGCTTTGAGGCGCTTTGGGAAAAATTCAACATCCAGTACGATCGTTTTATCCGCACGACATCCAGACGCCACGAGTATATTGTCAAAGAATTCTTCCAGCGGGTTTGGAATTCCGGCGACATCTACTTGAATCAGCAACAAGGCTGGTACTGCGTTTCCTGCGAAGAATTTAAAGAGGAACGGGACTTGTTACCGGGGCACCGTTGTTCTGTCCACACCAGCAAAGAAGTTGAGTGGCGCGATGAGGAAAACTACTTTTTCCGCTTGTCGCGCTATCAAGAGCAACTTTTAGCCCTCTATGCTGAACGTCCCTATTTCATCGCGCCGGAAAGTCGGCGCAACGAAGTTCTCAGCTTTGTCAACTCTGGACTGCAAGACTTTTCGATTTCTAGGGTGAATGTGGCATGGGGTTTGCCGGTGCCGGTTGACCCTAGTCATACCATCTATGTCTGGTTTGATGCTTTGGTAGGATATATCACCGCCCTGGTGGATGCTGACATCGACCCCACTTTAGAGAATGCTTTATCTAAATGGTGGCCAGTTGACCTCCACTTAATTGGCAAAGATATTCTCCGTTTCCACGCAGTTTATTGGCCGGCAATGCTGATGTCTGCTGGTTTGCCGATGCCTGGTCGTGTCTTCGCCCACGGCTTTTTGACCAAAGACGGCAAAAAAATGGGTAAAACTGAAGGTAATACTTTAGACCCAGTGGAATTGGTCAATAAATACGGTGCTGATGCGGCTCGCTACTATTTCTTAAAAGAAATTGAGTTCGGACAGGACGGCGATTTTAATGAAACTCGGTTTATCAATACATTAAACGCTGAATTAGCAAATGATTTGGGAAATTTGCTGAACCGTACTTTAAACATGGCCCGTAAATATTGCGGTGGTTGTGTTCCTAATGTATTGGGCGAAAACATTTCCAGCGATAACCTTCTCAAGGGTATGAGCCTGAATTTGGGCGAAGAAGTCGCTGGTTTTTATGAAGACTTAGCTTTTAGCAAAGCTTGCGAAGCCGTACTGGCTTTGGTTCGAGCTGGAAATAAGTTTATTGACGTACAAGCACCTTGGAGTTTGTATAAACAAGGACATTTAGAATCTGTCCAACAAGTGTTATATTCGGTTCTGGAATCTGTTAGACTGGCATCTTACCTTTTATCGCCGATAATACCCAATATCAGCAGTGCGATTTATCAGCAGCTCGGTTTTTCAATTGACTTTAACGATAAGGTAGCAGTTAACAGTTTAACAACATTTGCGACTCACTCGGTATGGGGTGCTTTACCAGCAAACCAAGCTCTGGGAGAAGCTCAGCCTGTTTTTAGGCGACTAGAACTGCTGGAAAAAGTACCTTCTTAGTTGACATTAGGCGATCGGGGTGCGATGACCGATCGCAAATTAGCACTTATTTCATTACCTAATCTTTCATAAAAAATTGAGGCATAACAATCATGTTGAATAGAATAGAAAGCAACGATCTTTTTACGCCGGAACAAGTTTTAGAAAATCGCGGACGAGTGGCAATCTTTATTGATGGCTCTAACCTGTTTTATGCTGCTTTACAATTAGGGATTGAGATTGATTATACCAAGCTTCTGTGCCGTTTAACGGCTGGTTCCCGGCTGTTGCGGTCTTTTTTCTACACTGGTGTCGATCGCACTAACGAGAAGCAGCAGGGGTTTTTGCTGTGGATGCGCCGCAACGGATACCGGGTAATTTCTAAGGATTTGGTGCAATTACCAGATGGTTCTAAGAAAGCGAACTTAGATGTAGAAATTGCCGTGGATATGATGGCTTTGGTTGGCTCCTATGACACGGCGGTTTTGGTCAGTGGCGATGGCGACTTGGCCTATGCTGTGGATGCTGTCAGCTACCGTGGCGTGCGGGTTGAGGTGGTGAGTTTGCGATCGATGACCAGCGACAGTTTAATTAATGTAGCCGATCGCTACATCGATTTGGAAATGATTAAGGACGATATCCAAAAAACATCGCGCCCTAACTATGCTTATCGCCCCTTGTCGGGCTTGAGCTTGATGGACGAACATGACGATAGATAGGAAGTAGGAAATCGGTAATTGGGAATGGGTAATGGGGAATGGGTAATAGGGAATAGGGAATAGGCAATGGGTTAAATAATTCAAAATTAAAAGTCAAAAATTTAGATAAAATATTAGGAGATTTTAAATTTTTGATTTGCTTTTTTTAATTACTAAATTACAAATTACCAAATTACCAAATTACCAAATTACAAATCACCCAATTACAAATTACTAATTATTAATTACTAAATGATTAATTTGCCATCAAAAACTTCCAATTTCTCATCCCCAAAAGTGATGCTACTAACTTTAGTTGCCTTGCTTTTGGGGATTGGTGCTTGTGGCGCTCCTTCCGACACTCAAAAAAGCAAGTTAGCTGAAGATCTCAAAACTGCTGAAAAGTCAAACAGCACTTTAACATTGAACAAAGTAATTCTAGAGCAGGCCAATGAAAAAGGCGAGTTATTCTGGAAAGTGAGGTCGAAGGATGCTGTTTACAGCAAAGACCAAAAGATAGTGAACGTTCAGAAACCCGTGGGCAAATTGTTTCAGGACGGCAAAGAAATTTACGATATTCAAGCAGAAACAGGAGAGGTATTTCAAGAAGGAAATCAGGTATTTCTGAAAGGCAAAATAGTTGCTACTGACCTCAAAAATGGAGTGGTGCTCAGGGGGAATGAATTGGAGTGGCGGCCGAAGGAAGATGTGTTAGTGGTTCGGAATAATCTGACTGGAGACAACAAACAGGTGAGTGCTTCTGCGAAGGAAGCGCGAGTTTTCACTAGAGCCAGAAGAATGGAGTTATTCGGCTCTGTAGTCGCAGATATTAAAGATCCAGTTTTGCAATTGCGAACAGAGCATTTAATTTGGTTTCTGGATCAGCAAAAAGTCAGCAGCGACAAACCGAGTCAACTGGACAGATATAAAGATAAAAAAGTTACAGAAAGCGGTTTTGCTGACCAGACAGATGTAGACTTAAAAACGAAGATTGCGACGCTGACCAAAAATGCTCAATTGATGCCATCCGATCCGCCACTGCAAATAGAAAGCAGTTTGATGAGTTGGAATTTTCCCGCACAAAGTGTGGTTTCGCCGGGGCCAGTCAAGGTGTTTCACCGGGTGGAAAAGGTGACGATGACTGGGGATACTGGTAGGGGAGATTTAGATAAAAAAGTTTTTTATTTGACGGGAAATGTGCTAGGAATAGGGCAGAAACGTCTATCTCAGTTGAATAGCGATCGGGTAATTTGGTATTTAACTAATCAGACTTTCGATGCGGAAGGAAATGTGGTTTATCGGCAATTAGATCCGGTGTTTAATTTGACTGGGCCGAAGGCTTCGGGACAGCTTAAAGATCAAACTGTGATTGTCAAAGGTGACGGTGGGGGTGGCCAAGTTGTGACGGAGTTTGTGCCGGATGAGCATAAAGCAACTTTGGGACAGTAGATAGGATTGGTGATATCGTTGACCGTTGCATCGGAATGATTTAACCTTACTAGAACACAGAGAACACAGAGAGCTCAGAGAGAAATGAATAATTCCGATGAAGAGAGGAATTGATATGACAACTTAACGTCAAACCGACAGTCTTTCTTGTTTGTGTCGAAGTCTAGATCCCCCCTAACCCCCCTTAATAAGGGGGGACTTGAACGCTGATATAATGAAGATTTAATTGAGTAAGGAGCAGTTGGGATGACAACAACTTTAGAAAAGTTAGAAAGGCTCGATGAACCTATCTTAATTGACGAATTGAGCTGGAGAGAGTTTAAGGTGGTTGAACAGTTGCTCTCACGCCCAGGGGTGAGATTGTCATTTTTAGATGGGGTATTGGAGATTAGACGTATGCCTGGAAAAAAACATGAAACTGTTAAGCAGCGGATTTCAACGCTGTTGGATTTGTATTTGGAATTCGGAGGGATTGATTTTACGCCAACGGGTTCGGTGACACTAGAAAGTGAAACTGGAAGGGTGAAGCGAGAAGCGGATTTGTCTTACGAATTGGGGCCTAATCAAGAACTTCCTGATTTGGTGGTGGAAGTGGTGGTGACTAGCGGCGGTATTGACAAGTTGGAAGCTTACAAACGCCTGCAAATTCCTGAAGTTTGGTTTTGGGAAAATTGTAGACTGCGTTTGTATTCGTTGGGGGCTGATGGATATGCAGAGGTCGATCGCTCTTTGGTGTTGCCAGATTTAGATATTGTATTATTGGCGCGGTGTATTAATATTGAAAATCACCTTCAGGCGATGCGGGAATTTAAACAAGCGATTCAAGGTTCTTAGAAGCCTGTTTTGAGAGTTGATTATTGAACCGCGAAGACGCGAAGGAAGAGTTGAGTGGGGGCGGGTTTAGGAGATTATCGGTTTTAGGCAATTATTGTTGCTGAAACCCGCCCCTTGTATCTACTTTTTACAATTGTCCGAAACCTTTTTTGGGTTTATCTTTTTTCTTTTTCTTTTTCTGTTGTTGGCCGCCCATGTAGCCACGGGCACCGGGCTGCATTCCTGCCATTCCTGGCATTCCTGGCATTCCCGGTAATCCTCCCATACCTGTAAAGTTACCTTGACTCATTTGCTGCATCATGGTACGCATTTTTTGGAAATCGCTGACGAGTTTGGTGACGTCGTTTTCTGCATAGCCTGCACCTTTTCCGATGCGACGGCGGCGGGATGGTGAACTTGCTAATAGTTCGGGATTGCGGCGTTCTTCCACTGTCATGGAATTAATCATGGCTTCGGTGCGTTTTAGCTGCACTTCTCCTTGTCGCATTTGTTCGTCGGAGAGTTTGTTCATCCCTGGTATCATTTTCATGATGCCGCCTAGGGAACCCATGTTTTTTAGCAGTCTGGTTTGTTTGAGAAAGTCGGTAAAGTCAAACTTTGCCGTCAGCATTTTCTCTTGCATTTTTTCGGCATCGGCGATGTCGAATTCTTCTTGGGCTCTTTCTACTAGGGTGAGGACATCGCCCATGCCGAGTATTCTCGATGCCATGCGATCGGGATAAAATGGTTGCAATGCTTCCACTTTTTCGCCGACTCCGACAAATTTAATCGGGGCACCGGATATTTGCCGTACTGACAAGGCTGCACCGCCGCGGCTGTCACCATCTAATTTGGTTAAGATTGCGCCGGTAATGCCGATTTGTTCGTGAAAGGTACGGGTTAAATTTGCTGCTTCTTGGCCTGTCATGGCATCTACAACTAACAGTGTTTCGTGGGGTTGTACTGTTTGTTTGATGCGGCCTAATTCTGCCATCATGTCTTGGTCGATTTGCAGGCGGCCTGCGGTATCGACGATGATTGTATCGACGCCTAGTTGTTTGCCGTGTTCGATGCCTTGGCGGGCTATTTCTACGGGGTCAGTATCGGTGCCTAGTTCAAATACTGGTACGTCTATTTGTTTGCCTAGGGTGAGCAATTGGTCGATCGCGGCTGGTCGATAAATGTCGGTTGCAACCAGCAATGCGGTACGATTTTGTTTGCGGAGGTGCAGTGCTAGTTTGGCGGTGGCTGTGGTTTTCCCGGTTCCTTGCAAACCAGCCATCAGGATCACTGTGGGCCCGGATTCGGCGATGGCGAGGGGTACGTTGGTTTCCCCCATGACGCGGACGAGTTCGTCGTGAACTATTTTAATGAATTGTTGGTCGGGACGGACGCCTGAGACTACTTCTGCTCCTTGTGCTTTTGCCGTTACTTCGGCGATGAAGTTTTTGACGACTTGGAGGTTGACATCTGCTTCCAGGAGGGCGCGGCGGACTTCTTTGAGCGCGTCTTGGATGTTGCTCTCGGAGATTTTATTCTGTCCGCGCAGTTTTTTCCAGGTGGATTCGAGTCGATCGGCAAGGGCTTCAAACATAGGGCTTTGTTGGCTAGTCAGTCTTTTTTATTTTAAGGGTAAATGGCGGTGTTTGGATTCATGTTTTGCTAAAAGTGGGATTTTTTATGTATGAATGGGGATTAGGGCTGATGAATTTGGATATTTTTGAACTTATTTGATGTGGCTTTTTTTGTATTCAGGACTTAGGCACTCTATCTACCTCTGCGCTTGAAAATAGGAGCGTATACCCTATAAAAGCTTCTGTTAACATAACTCCAAAAATCGGGCGTGCCACAGTTTGCCACTCTCTGTCAAACCTTGCGATCGCACTTTAATTTTGACGTTTTTGGGATTCGCCTCATAGAGTCGGCTAATTTCCTGCATTTCTGTGGCGCTAAACCCGGTTCCGACTGCTCCCATTGGCACTAATTTGCCCTGATTTTCTTGAGCTACTTCGATCGCACTAAAGGGTCTTCCCGCAACTTTTGTCGGTGTTAACCCCACAATCCACAGCTCGAATTCCAGACAATATTTTGTCCTCACCATGGGGAATTTTTTGATATCTTTCCCCCCTACATAGGGGCAGTTATGCAAAACCCACACTTCGCCTTCTTTATTTTCCGATTCTTGCTGATTTGCTAGTAAAAGTTTTTCGGTGGCGGTGCGAAAGGTCGGTACAATTTCAAATTCTTTAGATAAATTCACCAGTATTTCGCCAATTTCTACTCCCGCAGCAATTCGTGCTGATTCCGGCAACGGAGTTAGGTCATTTCCTTGGTAAAACAAACATTTAAAAATAGCATAAATTGCTGAGGGTGCCAGGGTGGGAAAACCTCTTTCTATATTAACTGTAGCAGCTTGGGAGCCTGTGCGGTGTTCGCTGCCGGTACAGCTTTTGTAATATAGTTCGCCGTCTAAAACAAAGATGCCTATTTTAGTTGCTGTGTCAATTAATGCTTGCTCTATTTCAATGGATGGCTGTTGGCGTAGGTTGGTTGATCGCGATTGGTAGTATACTTTGTCTGGAGTGGCGATCGCGACTACTCGATTGCCGTCGCGTTTTGGCTGTCCCCAATAATCTGAATTTTCGATGTAATAAGAACGTGCATTCGGTGCGTCTACGGGCTGCATTGTCACAACTTTTCCCGGCTGTAAGTGTGGCGGTAATTGGGCAATTATGGGATTGTTGACAGTTGTTTCTATTTTGGGGGCGGAATTTGATTTGGCGTTGGCAACGAGATTGGTGGTAGCATTGGGTTCTTCCTTGAGAGCGAGTGGCTGTTGTCCAGTTTCCAATTCAAAAGCTTTTTTCCAAAATCCCATCGCCATGTCTGGATATCCTTCCGACTCCGCACAGAGTGCAAAACTAATCACTTTCGCCGTACCAATACCGCGCCCGTAATCAGCTAAATATTGTAGGGCCCCCGCTTCACCCATCAAGTGTAATTCTCGCTTAACGATGCGATTGTTCCAGCGTTCTCGAATGTCGGCACTGATTTTTTTAGCTGCTTTTCGTTTGGCTTCGACGTATTCGGTGCAGTTCATACTGCCTCCTGTTTGTAGGGCTATTTATACATTCTACAAAAAAATAATTTATTAGTCAAGTTTATAGCAAGAAACATTAGGGTGTCAGTAAAAATGCTAAGATAGACTCGATCGTATACTCACATTAATGATGCGGGGCTTGGTGGATTGCTAAGTGTAGTTAGCCAATTTGCGATCGCAGGTTGGAAAATTTAAGATCGAGTCTAATTGTAGTAGATGATGAGATTGATTTTGTACAGCAAACCTGGATGCCACTTGTGCGAAGGGTTGCAAGAAAAACTGGAACAGATTGAAAGCATCAAGTTTCAATTGGAAGTGCGAGATATTACCCAACATGATGACTGGTTTCAAGCTTACCAGTACGAAGTGCCAGTTTTGTTTAAAGTGTACCCTCTCGGAAACAATTCTGCCGATGTTGCATCCTCGCCCCTAGAACAATTACCCCGTCCTTCTCCGCGCTGCACAGTCGCACAATTGGAGCAAATGTTACAGAAATATTTACAAAGCGATGGGTCAAAATAGATTCAACACAGTTTAATGAGGAGTGATTGACATGAAATTGAGAGAATTATTAGCAGCGGTTCCCAGTATTTCCTTTGACTTGCAACATCCCGCCCTCGATGCGGAAGTCCAGGGTTTATCGACTAATTCCCACGCTTGTAAGTCGGGGGATTTGTTTTTGGGAATGCCGGGAACGCGGGTAGATGGGGGAGATTTTTGGCAAAGTGCGATCGAAGCTGGTGCTGTAGCTGCCATAATTTCCACCTCAGCCGCCCAAAAAATACCCCCCCAACCCCCCCTTGGCAAGGGGGGGCTAGAAAGCTCGAAAATACCCCCTCAACCCTCCAGCCACGGGGGGCTAGAAAGCTCGAAAATACCCCCCCAACCCCCCCTTGACAAGGGGGGGCTAGAAAGCTCGAAAATACCCCCTCAACCCTCCAGCCACGGGGGGCTAGAAAGCTCGAAAATACCCCCTCAACCCCCCCTTGGCAAGGGGGGGCTAGAAAGCTCGAAAATACCCCCTCAACCCTCCAGCCACGGGGGGCTAGAAAGCTCGAAAATACCCCCTCAACCCTCCAGCCACGGGGGGCTAGAAAGCTCGAAAATACCCCCTCAGCCCTCCAGCCACGGGGGGCTAGAAAGCTCGAAAATACCCCCTCAGCCCTCCAGCCACGGGGGGCTAGAAGAGGTTCCCTGTGTGATTTCAGCAGGGGATATGGCTCAAGTTTGCGGTCAAATAGCAACGGCATTTTACGGTAGTCCTGCTAGCCAATTGAAACTGGTTGGTGTTACGGGTACTAATGGCAAAACTACAACTACTCATTTAATCGAATTTTTGCTGAATCAAATGCAGTTACCTGCGGCGATTTTCGGCACGCTTTATACTCGCTGGCCTGGCTATGAAAAAACCGCACTTTACACCACACCTTTTGCTGTGGATCTGCAAAGAGAATTAGCAGAATCTGTCAAGGAGGGATGTAAATATGCGGTGATGGAAGTCAGTTCTCATGCTTTGGTACAGCAGCGTGTTTTGGGCTGTAATTTTGATGTTGCTGTGTTTACCAACTTGACTCAAGACCATCTGGATTTCCATAGCGATATGGAAGATTATTTTAATGCAAAATCGCTTTTGTTTAGTCCAGATTATCTCAAAGGTCGGGCGGTTGTGAATATTGATGATGCCTACGGAAGGCGAATCATGAAAAGTCTCAAGTCTGAGCAAGTTTGGAGTTACAGCACTAGCGATCAAACTGCTGATTTATATGCTGATGATTTGCAATATCAGCCCAACGGCGTTAAAGGAGTCTTGCATACTCCTAAAGGAAAAACTGCTTTTGTTTTGCCTTTGGTTGGTCAATTCAATTTATCAAATATGTTGGCTGCTGTTGGTGCTGCTTTGGAGTTGGGTTTAGATTTGTCGGCAATTGTAGAGAAATTATCGGAATTTGTGGGAGTTCCGGGACGGATGGAACGGGTGCAAATAAGTGCCGACCAAGATATTAGTGTAATTGTCGATTACGCGCACACTCCTGATAGTTTGGAGAACTTGTTGAAGGCTTCGCGGCCGTTTATTCCGGGTCAGATGATTTGTGTGTTTGGTTGCGGTGGCGATCGCGATCGCACTAAGCGTCCAAAAATGGGTAAAATCGTGGCAGAATTGGCAGACTTAGCTGTTGTTACTTCCGACAATCCGCGCACTGAAGTTCCTCAGCGGATTTTGGAGGATATCCTAGCAGGAATTGGACCGGAAGTCAATCCCATCGTCCAGTGCGATCGAGCTGCTGCAATTCGCACTGCGATTATGGATGCTAAACCCGGAGATGGCGTGCTGATTGCGGGTAAGGGACACGAAGATTATCAGATTTTGGGTACTGAAAAAGTTCATTTTGACGATCGAGAACAAGCCCGAAATGCTCTCAAAGAAAGAATGTATGGGGTTGGCAGCTAGTTAAAAACATACCCAGATGCCAGATTTATTTAAGAAGTCTGGCATCTCAACAGCAATAAATCACAAGTCATACTTAACAAAAAAAATATAATAAACCAGTAATTATACTTACACCGTATTTAATCGACCTCATTATAATTAGATAAAACACTTTAATAAAAAATAGAAAACATAGTGATATAAGTCACTGTCTCTCGAAGTCTCGATCACATCCAATCAGGTATCGATATTACTATAATTAGGTTTTAGCAAAGACTTTTGTAACGAACAAAAAATCTTTATCAAACTATTTTACAGCTAACACTAAAATCATGACGAATTATCCCAATTTGGTAAGTTCCACATCCTTCGATCCTCTGTCACCTTCGGTAGACTTATCTGTTTCCTTTCTACCCACGCTATCGCTGTCTTTCTGGGCCTCTCAACAGCCCAAATATTCGCACATCCAGCATCCGCGATGTCGAGATGTTTCAAGTCTATATGTGGGTGTGTCTGCTGGAAGGAAATTTGCACGCCCTAGAGACGGAACTGTTTCCGCTGTGCGTCATGATTTACCCCAAACTAAATGTGAGTTGGGAACTTGTCAGCCAAATGACTCACTTACTACGCAAGGAAATTTGTGCCTGTCTGTCACCCGAACAAGCAAAATATTGCGAACCTTTCTATGAGATTCTGCGCCGTATGTTTTCAGCGGAAGTTTTTCCGAACGCTTGATAACTACTATCATAAAGATTAAAGTTTCTGCGGGCAGCACAATGGAAAAAGCTACGTTTGCAGCGGGTTGTTTTTGGGGGGTTGAAGACAAGTTTCGATCGGTGCAGGGGGTGTTATCGACTTGGGCGGGCTATACGGGCGGTCATTGGCCACATCCCTGTTACCTCGATGTTTGTGCGAGAATTACGGGTCACGCTGAGGCCGTGCAGGTAGAGTTCGATCGCTCTGTGGTAAGTTACGAAGCATTGCTGAATGTCTTCTGGAACTGTCACGATCCTACTCAAATCAACCGCCAAGGGCCCGATCGGGGAGAACAGTACAGGTCGGTGATTTTTTATCACAATTTAGAACAAGAAAAAGCGGCGCGCTTGTCTAAACACAAGCTGCAATTATCAGGGAAATATGATAAAGATATTGCTACGGAAATTCAACCTGCTGGTGAGTTTTATATGGCTGAAGATTATCACCAGCAGTATCTGGATAAAAAAAGGCGTTTAAGTTGGCAGACATGAGGCGATTGAAATTGGGGCGATCGCGCCTTAACACAGCTTGAACACCGACGTAATTGATGGTAGGAATCGGGAATTAGGAATAAAATTAATCTCCTCCGATCCCCGACTTTTTAATAAGTCTGGGAGTACCACTGGGTACGCATCAAAAATGACTGTGTTTTTTTCATTAAACCTATAGCAGTCCTAAATGAGTCGTAAAGTTTTTTACCCCACCCCAACCCTCCCCTTATTAAGGGGAGGGAGTAAGAAATTCACAAATGATTTAGGATTGCTATAGTATAACATAGTAGATAAGGGTGCAGATTTGGCTGGAGCTTAGGCGAGGATTATTTGATAAATATGAAGGATGACTAACCTATGGATGCGATCGCTGTCATCTCGCTAAGCAGCCAATTCCCGCAGATAAAATCAATCCTGAGATTCCGCTAGTTTTATCGGAAATTGTCAGTAAACTAATGGAGAAGAATGCGGAAAACCGCTATCAAAGTGCCTTGGGGCTCAAGCACGATCTAGAGATTTGTCTGGCTCAATTGCAAGAAACTGATGAAATTCAAGGGTTTGTTTTGGGTGAAAACGATATTTGCGATCGCTTCATTATACCAGAAAAACTCTACGGGAGAGAGAGCGAAGTAGCTGAATTATTAGCCGCATTCGATCGAGTAGCAAACCCTCATTCCCAGGCAGAATCTCGTTCCCAGGCTCCGCCTAGGAATAAATATCAGGAGGCTCTGTCTCCTCTTTCAGTGCCTATTCTTTCTCAACTAAATCGCGAGGCAGAGCCTCTGGAAATGCGTTACCAGGCAGAGCCTGGGAACGAGGGAACAGAGCCTGGGAACGAGGGAACAGAAGGCTCCCCCCTTATTAAGGGGCTAAATCGCGAGGCAGAGCCTCTGGAAATGCGTTACCAGGCAGAGCCTGGTAACGAGGGGAACGAGGGAACAGAGCCTGGGAACGAGGGGAACGAGGGAACAGAAGGCTCCCCCCTTATTAAGGGGGGCTGGGGGGGATCGAATTTATCCCGCAGCGAAATGATGTTAGTTGCAGGATTTTCCGGCGTTGGCAAAACCGTTGTAGTCAACGAAGTTCACAAACCCATAGTTCGCCAGCGCGGTTATTTCATCAAAGGCAAATATGACCAATTTCAACGCAACATTCCCTTTAGTGCTTTTGTGCAAGCCTTCCGAGATTTAATGGGGCAATTATTGTCAGAAAGCGATGCTCAACTTCAGGAATGGCAAACCAAAATTCAGCAGGCTGTTGGCGAAAACGGTCAAGTTATTGTAGAAGTAATTCCTGAACTAGAACGAATTATTGGCAAACAACCGCCTGTCTCAGAACTTTTGGGAAGTGCCGCCGAAAACCGCTTCAATTTAGTGTTTCAAAAATTTATCTCTGTCTTTACCACAAAAGAACATCCTTTAGTAATATTTTTGGATGATTTGCAGTGGTCAGATTCAGCATCCCTCAAGCTTTTGCAACTGTTACTGGGCGAAAAAGATAGCCAAAACTTAATAGCACTTACGCAAAGAAACCGGGTTTCTCTGAAAAATCCTGGCTTTCTCAAGTATAGATCTAGGAAGAAACTTGGTTTCTGGCATCGAGCTGCCTAACTCCTGATAAAGTTATCTAAGCATAACAAGTTATGGTAAAAACTGCCCGACAGGAGGTAAAGATTGATGGGAGATGCCGATCGCATCTGGGAAAGCGCAGCCGCAGACTTAACAATATCGAGCACAGACATTCATATCTGGCGCGTTAATCTCGATCGACCCCTATCGCAGATCCAAAACTTAGCACAAACCCTCTGTGATAGCGAATTACAGAGGGCAGAACGCTTTAGGTTCGATCGAGACAAAAACCATTTTATCGTTGGCAGAGGCGCGCTCAGAGCCATCCTGAGCCGCTATTTGAAGGTCGCTCCCAACCTAGTGGAGTTCAGTTACGGCCCCTGCGGCAAGCCAGAAATAGCCGCCAATTTGGACAGCACACTTAGTTTTAACTTGTCTCACTCTCAAGGCTTAGCTTTATATGCCCTGACTCGGAGCCGCCAAATCGGAGTAGATATCGAAAAAATCCGTCCCGTTCCCCACATGGAGTCAATTGCTGAGCGGTTTTTTTCCCCCCAAGAAAACACCGAATTTAAGACAGTTTCAGCCGAGGAAAAATTAGTAGCATTTTTTAATTGCTGGACTCGCAAAGAAGCTTACATAAAGGCGATCGGAGACGGATTGAGCTTTCCCCTCCATCGGTTTAGCGTTTCCCTAACTCCAGGGGAACCCGCACGGCTTTTGAACGTCGAGGGCGATTCCCTACGGGATGGGGTCGCGCCTACAGCACCGAATTTATGGTATTTAAAAGCGCTGATTCCTGCACCAAATTATCTAGCAGCAATTGCTGTAGAAAGACGGGGTGCAGAGTTGAATTGCCAGCATTTGTTACTGGATTGAATTCGATTCAACAACAATCTCATCATGAGCCATAACTATTGCAGTGGCAAAAACACCGTCATCACCTCACCCTTTTGGGGCCGCTGACGAATCACCAATTTTCCCCCAGCCGCCCGAAATAAATTCTTAGTGACGCTCAAATTTAAACTCAAACTTCCAGTTTCTGGCTGCACCATCAACAAAGGTCCGATCGACCGCAAAGGACTATTAGCCTTAGTGGCAAAAGTTGAGGTATCATTACCTTCAGATAAATGTTCCGATTCCAACTGCAACTTTAACTGATTTCCCGCCAATGTTACCCCCACTTGAATGTGACTCCCCGATGGCAAAGTGCGAGTAAAATTTTCAATCAAACCAGTTAAAACCTGGTCTAACATAGTCGGATCGCTAACTACTGTCGGCAATTTTTTCGGGACAATTACTTCCAAAGTATGATTCCGCTGACTTGCTTGTTTTTGCCAGCGCGGAATGCTATCCAGCAGCACTTCACCGAGGGACATGGCTGTTAGTTGTACGCCGGAATTTTTCGCTTGAGACATTTCCATTTCTACAGCCCGGAAAATTAAGCCGAAGCGATCGATCTGAGCGGTACACTCGGCATCAATCATTTCCAAACGCTTGACTACCACGGCATCTAGTTTGGGACGTTTCAGCAACAATCTAGTGAGAGTGCGAATCGTCGCCAAGGGAGTGCGGACTTCGTGGGCGATCGCCTGTAGCAATTCCACCTCTTTAGTAGCGTGAGGAATCGGAGATTTACAGTTGAGATTCTTCCCCTGTAATTTTTCATGTCTGTCTCTCAAACTATCATCAATTCTTTCCTCTTTAAATCTGCCTGTTTCTTCTTTGCCAATCGGCAAATTATGCAACAACAAGCGACTGAACTGCATGACTGTTTGATAATTTGGCTCCACAGGAGAAAACTGCTGAAAAATTGCATCTAATTTAGTAGAATGAGCAGTAAATTGACTCACATCTAAATTGATGGCGCTGTCAAAATTTCCTAGCAAACCTTCACTTTCAGTCACCCTGCGTCGCAAAACTTCCCAAGCTTTTGCGACTACTTGGGGATCGAAAGAAAATAGAAAAGCTGGAATGCCCAGAGCATTTTCGCCTAAAACCATCACCAAGCTAAAACTAGCTGTGAGAACCAAACAAAACTGCTCGTTAGCTAAAGGATCGCCCATCGCCAAAGCCAGTGCAGGCGCAGCAGCCGGGCCTGAGATTTGCACATCACCCGCCGGCAGTAAAGCTAAAGTTTGTCGGGTCCGAAAAGACCACAAAGCTGCATCGTTGTCGGGAATACTGGTAAAAATCCAATTGGCAAAGCCGGAAGCCACGGCTGGGTTAGTTAAAACGGAAGATGGACCCGATAGCACTAATCCATGGCAGGAATTGGGAACAGTCGAGGGACAATTTGTTCCCCAGGAATCAGTTTTTTGTCCCTGTTGTTGTCGATCGAGCATTTGATTTAAAGTGGCGATCGCACCGTACCATTCCTGTTCCGCTTTCAGCCGGGAAGCCCCGCGACTACCTGGACAGCGATGGCGGTTGTTTTCTCCCGCCAACTTCCCATCACAGAAGCTGAGCTCATGTTCTGGGCCAGAGGCGGCTAAAATTTCGCTTATTGTCGGTAAAAAGTAAGTATTCACAGTTATAAATCCACCTTCGGAGGCATGAAGGATGAAGTATTTATTTAATTTGAAAGTTCAGGAGTTAGGATTGAGGCACCACAAGGATTAACAAATTGCGTTAAATTTTTGCCTTTCCCTCCTGACTCACAGCATATCTACCTTTGTCAATTCCCGATATTGGCACAACCGTACCAAGTAAGCCGCAATCTCCGCGCTAGGGCTGATATTTTGGCTCAACTAGACCGATCGCCCTGGCAAAAGTGCAAAATAGATGCAGTTAATCACCTGCTTTCCTCATGCCCACCTCGATTGCTGACTCAAAAAATCTGCTGTCCGACTTAATGGCACGCTACCGCAACCAGGTAGATTATCTAGCAATTCGCCTAGAAGAAGCCGAAGGTACTGACATCCTGCTCCGGGGTGAAAAAATTGAAACCCTGAGTGAAGGAATTTCCATTGGCGGCCAAGTTCGAGCTTGTCACAAAGGCGGCTGGGGCTTTGCTAGTTTTAACCGACTTTCCACCCTCGCCGACAGAATTGAAGAAGCCATCGCCTCCGCCAAACTGATCGGCGAGTCAGAAACAATTCTGGCACCTGTCACCCCAGTACAGGATATTTGCTTCCTACCGCTGACTGGAACAGACCCCCGTCTGGTTCCCCTGATCGAAAAAAAGCAATTGTGCGATCGCTACGCGGCAATTCTGCGCAGCATTGACCCGCGCATCGCCACCATCTCCGTCCGCTACGGCGACAGCACCCAGCGCATCATCCTCGCCACCTCCGAAGGCACAATGCTGGAACAAGGTTGGGCAGATATGGAAATGCGTTTTGCCGCCACAGCCCGCAGCGGGGAAACCGTACAAACCGGCCGCGAAACCACCGGTTCCCGCAAAGCTTACGAAGACTTAATCGATCTCGATGTTCAAGTTCGCAGCGCCGCCCAGAGAGCTGTAGATTCCCTAGCCTTACCCCCCGTCTGTGGCAACACCTACACGGTGGTTATTGACCCAATTCTGACCGGATTATTCGTCCACGAAGCCTTCGGCCACCTCTCGGAAGCTGACATGGCCTACGAAAATCCCGACATCATGGAGGTAATGACCCTCGGCCGCCAATTCGGCCCAAAAGAGTTGCAAATTTTTGACGGCGCAGCACCTGGGGGACACCGGGGTAGTTATTTCTACGACGATGAAGGCACTCCGGCTACTACTACTCAGTTAATTAAGGATGGTGCTTTAGTGGGAAGGCTGCACTCCCGCGAAACTGCTGGCAAATTGGGAGAAGTACCGACTGGGAACGCTCGCTGTTTGGATTATCATTATCCGCCGATCGTCCGCATGACTAATACTTGGATCGAACGGGGTACGACACCGGTGGCTGATTTATTTTCCGGCATCACAGAAGGTGTATATGCACGGAATTGGCAAGGTGGCATGACTAACGGTGAAATGTTTACCTTTGGTGCTGGGGAAGCTTGGATGATTCGCCATGGCAAATTGGCCGAACCAGTAAGGGATGTCACTCTTTCTGGTAATGTTTTCAGCACTTTAGCTGACATTGAGGCGATCGGCGACGATTTTTATTGGGATGAATCCGGCGGCTGTGGAAAGGGTGGACAAAGCGGTTTACCCGTGGGCTGCGGTGGCCCTAGTTTGCGGATTCGCAATGTTGTTGTCGGTGGCGAAGCTGCTGAGGAGGACTAATTTCCATTGTCTTGCTTTCCCATAGCAAAAGGCGAGCTGATGTCCCATCAGCACGCCTGCAAAGCTTATTAAATTTTTCCGAATTTATTTATCAGGTAACTGGTAAATACTAGGAAACAGTTTTGCTGGCGCGACGGCGACGGGCGGCAATCAAGCCACCGAAACCGAGAGCTAAACCAGTCATTGTCATTGGTTCGGGGACTGCTTCGGCACTCACGGTGAAGTCTTGGAAGTCTGTGTCGTTGCCGCCACCGCGATCGTCGAAGGAGATTAGTGTGCCTCCGTTAAACAGAGAACCTATTCCATCTGTGTAGGAGCCAGCGGCTTGGAATGCAGAGGTTGTTTCTTTGCCGAGTGCGTTCCACAGGGAGGATGACGCACCAAATACGGCTTGCTGGCTGCCTGTATAGGCGACGTTCAGGTTCAGACCCGATGTGGAGTAGACCATGCCGTTATCGCTGGAGAGTCCCAAGGTGTAAACTTTATTGGCTAGGAAGGTGAAGACTGAGGAACCAGAACCCAGGACTGTATTGCCCAGTGTTCCTTTCCATTCGTTAACGCTGCCGTCGTCTGAGGATTTAGTTTCCGAAAACAAGTCGGCAACTTTAGAGAGTGAGAAGCCGTTGACTTCGTAGATGCCCAAAGAGGAAGTGAAAGCCCCGTGAGATTCTTTGAAATTAAATTGGACATCTTGATTTTGTCCGAAGGTGATGCCATTGGTGCCAAAGGAGAAGGCTTGGGCGGGAGCGGATGCACCCAATAAAGCGGTCGCAGCAGCGGTGGCAGTTAAAGCTGAGAGGAGTTTGGTGTTCATAACTTTTTGCTCTTTTGTTTAGTGACGATGTTCGTAATAATTTAATTATGGAATAGTTTTTGGATTTTGTTGCTACTTGCGATCGCTTTTGACAGATTCTTCATCAAGACTTTACCTAGTCTTTACAAATTCTACTAACTCTGGTTAGCGATCGCCCAATTCTCAACTCATTTTTGCTTCGTTTTTCGCCGACTTGTTTTTTGATTGCCGATGCAAGTCCTCACCTACCTCATACTTACGAATAAACACTGTGTTATGGGCGCAATTTAAAGCCCACTGGAGTCTACAATCAATTGTCAGCCAAGAATATTGGTGGTTTGGAACTTGCGTAGAGAATTTAAAATAGTTGAGTTATCAGTTAAATTACGTAGTCGCTCCCGTGTTTTGGTTGTCTTAAATCTAGATACACATAAACCCATTGGTCACGTATTGAGGGGGGACACGATCGGGATTTTTAAAGTTGGGCGACAGATCCTAAAACGGAAAAATATTTTAGGGTGTTATGACCACAGGTAGATTAGTTATTTAATCAACTGAGACTGGCTATCTCTACAGGGTTAGTAGGGGTTGTCCGCTACTGTCTACTATTCGACCGATAGCAGGAGTCATGAGGCAGAGGCGATCGGACCTCATGTTTGAGCGATCGATCCTCAAGGACCCCCGCGCCTGGAGCTTCCTATATTTGCTTCTGGTTTGCCCACAAAATTGCCCAGCCCACGGATTCACGCTCTACAGTAAATGACGGCAACGCTCAGTATAGCTTGTAAGGACCCCGATCGCGCGATCGATCGAAAATTTGGCCTTTTGGCCAATGTTTTTTAGTTCATTGGGGGGCAATATTAAGAGCATCAAGTTGGCACTCCATCGCTGAGCATATAATCTTTAACAAGAAGATATTGTTAAATAATGGATTTATGAGAGTTTTGTGTAAGGTTACACAGCTTTGCGTACAAGTCGCGTGCATTCACGCCCCTGGAGTGTCAAAATATGGTGATGTCGATCGCATACAAAACTTTTGATGGGTAAAAAATTATGCTCGTAACTTGCTTGATTCCCTTAACTCTGTTTTTAGTGGCTGCGGTGATTACTACAGGGACTGACAGAAGAACCCTCGACGGCATTCCCGCTCCTATAGCGGCCATCATTGGCATGGGTTGTTTAATCTGGTTTATGGCGGTGTGTCCTTGGCCGATCGAACTCGGTCTGGTGCTAGTCGTGCTAGTTTGGGGCAAAGCTTACGTGCAAAATATGTTGAATTTTCAGAGCCGGCTGTGAAACAAAGTGGCTATCCACTAATCACTGAACCAAGCTGGACAACCAGCGATCGCGGTGAACAGATAGCCAGCCTCAGTTAGAAGTAGGTTAACTCTAGATTGTCCCCAGAGCGAGCTGTTAAATTGGCAAGCGATTGATATCTTTATTAGAACCAATTACCACCATCGCCTCACCCTGTTTCAAACGCTCATTGGGCTGTGGATTAATTTCAAATTTCTCATTTCGCCCCACTGCAAGCAAATTCAAACCGTATTTGCGACGGAGTTCCAACTCCGCGATGGTTTTGCCATCAAATTTTTCAGGAACGAGCAACTCAACTATACTGTGATCGGGATCGAGGTCGAAGCGCTCTAAAATACTGGGTTTTGTCAGAGTACGTGCCAAAGAGTAGCCCATTTCTCGTTCGGGAAAAACCACATGATCTGCCCCGACTTTTTTGAGAATTTTTAAGTGAGTTTCCGAAGAAGCTTTAGCTATGACATTAGTTACCCCGCCTTCCTTAAGATTTAGGGTTGTGGTAATACTTGCTGCTAAGTAATTGCCGATCGCCACAATGACTGTATCAAATTCAAATAAGCCTGCTTCCTTAAGAGCCGTAGGCTCGGTAGAATCTAACTGTACAATATGAGCAGCAATGCGATCGCTCAAAGCTTGAGTGACTTTTTTTTCATCGCTATCAACCCCCAAGACTTCATAGCCTAAACTGTGCAAAGTCGAACACACAGCATTGCCGAAGCGTCCCAAACCAATAACTGCAAACTGCTTGTTTTCAGCGCGCAAACTGCGAAAAAAGTTTAAAGATGATGGGGTCGCTCCAAGTTCCGTCACTTGTGGAAAAAGGCATCAATAATAAGAGAGCACCTAGGGTAATGACGGCTATAAAACCCAAGCAAATAGTTCGCGAGACAGTCATTCGATTTGAGATTTTAGATTTGAGATTGAACGTGGGTTGAAATTTCAAACATTCGGCCTTGAGTTCCGGCTATAGAATCAGATCTACCCCTGGAACTTAAATCGCAAAAGATGACAAGAATGGCAAAAGAACGGTAGAATTTCTTTAATAACTTGCGATCGTGCGATGACATCAACACTTTACCAGCAAATTCAGCAATTTTATGACGCTTCCAGCGGTCTGTGGGAACAGGTGTGGGGCGAACATATGCACCACGGTTACTACGGCCCGGATGGAAACTTAAAGAAAGAACGCCGACAAGCTCAGATAGATTTGATTGAAGAACTGCTTGACTGGGCAGGAGCACCATCCGAGACCCAAATCTCTGAACCTTACAGCATTCTCGATGTCGGCTGTGGCATCGGTGGCAGTACGCTGTATTTGACCGAAAAGTTTAGTTCTGTAGCTGGAAATAATTTTAGGTTAGATGATGAGGTCGATCGCAATTTTAGTCGATCGCCTGGACAAAGTAAAACGGAAACTAGGATTACAGCTACCGGCATTACTCTGAGTCCAGTACAAGCCAACAGAGCCAAGGAACGGGCTAAAATTGCTGGACTCGAAAGCAAGGTCAATTTTTTGGTGGCAGATGCTTTGAATATGCCTTTTCCTGACAACTCCTTCGATTTGGTTTGGTCCCTAGAAAGTGGCGAACATATGCCAGATAAAATTAAATTTTTGCAGGAATGTTACCGCGTCCTCAAGCCGGGGGGAACTTTGATTTTGGCCACTTGGTGTCACCGTCCAGTGGGAGAAACCGCCGGAGAATTAACAGATGCAGAAAGAAAAGAATTGGCAGAAATTTACCGGGTTTATGCTTTACCTTATGTGATTTCTTTGCCGGAATATGAAGAAATTACCCGCAGTTTGCCTTTTAAAAATATTCGGACTGCTGACTGGTCAAAAGCTGTGGCTCCTTTTTGGGATATAGTGATCGATTCTGCTTTTACTCCTAGTGCGATTTGGGGTTTGTTGACTAGCGGTTGGACGACCATTCAAGCGGCTCTGGCGCTCTCGTTGATGAGTCGTGGCTATCAAAGCGGATTGATTCGTTTCGGGTTGATTTGTGCTGTCAAATAACTCTGGAAGCACAGGGAAGCAGGAATCAGGAAGTGGACGGGGAGGGTAGGCAAAGAAAGTAGATGGGGAGGATGGGGATGGTAGGCACGCACCATCCACTACCCCTACAAAACCCTGATTTGTCACCAGAATGAAACAGCCCTGCCCCCAAGGGGGGTTGCCCCATACTCCATTCCCTAGGCCCCATTACCATTAGCCATTAAACCAACCACTTTCTCCAGCAATTGCTGCGGTTTAATCGGTTTTACCAAACAATCATTAGCTCCCGCAGTCACCAAATAAATCTCACTAGCTGGAATTTCTTGAGCAGTTAAAGCGAGAATGTTCATATTTTTAGTAGCTGGTTTTTGGCGCAATTTTTGAATAATCTCTCCGCCATTCATACCGGGCAAACGCATATCAATAATCACCGCATTTGGTTGCAATAGTTCAATTTGTTCTACCGCCCCCGAACCTTCAATCATCCACACCACCTGAAGTCCCGCTGCTGTCAATATATCGCAAATCTCCATCGCCGTTTCTTCCTCTTCTTCTATCAGTACCAGACTACCTCGCAAGGAGGAAGAATGCAGGGGTAAAGATGAATTTAATTTTTCATACTTTAATTTTGAGTATTCCTCTTTAGTGAGACTCTGAAGGGGTATGAAAACTGTAAAAGTAGATCCTACATCTACGGTGGATTCAACTTCGATCGCACCGCCGTGGAGTTCTACTAACTGTTTAGTTAACGCTAATCCCAAACCGGTACCACCGTATTCGCGACAGTAGGGAGAATCCAATTGTTGAAATTTTTGAAACAAGAGAGAACGCTGATCTTCGCGAATTCCAATGCCCGTATCTTTGATTTGAAAAACCGCGATTCTGCCTGGGGATGTAGTACCGGGAATCCGCACTATCGGTGTGCGTTTATTATCTTCTGTTACCCAAATCCGCAGGATAACTCGCCCGCCTTCGGGAGTAAATTTAATCGCATTTCCTAAAAGATTAAAGAGAATTTGTCTCAAGCGGCGTGGGTCAGCGGTGAAGAGGTCGCATTCTTGATTAATCCGCTGTTCTTGCACCAGTTCGACCCCTTTGGTCACAGCTTTTTCCTTGAGGGCGTGCAGACTTTGAGATGCTAATTTAGAAAGAGAAAATTCGCTAATTTTTAAGACTGCTTTTCCCGCTTCTACTTGGGACAAATCCAAAATATCGTTAATTAATTCTAATAAGTGATCGCCACTGTCGCGGATGGTTTTTAGGTACTGTCGCTGTTTGGCGATCGGCACTTCTTTACTGCCCACTTTGCCATAGGACCAGCGCAGCAGCGTGTCGGAAATGCCGATGACACAGGTGAGGGGAGTCCGCAATTCGTGACTCATAGCTGCTAAAAATTCGCTCTTGGCGAGGCTGGCTGACTGGGCGGCTGCGAGGGCATCGCGAAGTTCTGTGGTGCGTTCAATTACCCGCTGTTCTAAGGTGCGCTTTTGCTGCTGCACTTCAGCATAGAGTTCGGCTTGATAAATGGCGATCGCCAAATGTTCTGCTATTTGCTGCAAAAAGATTTTTTTACTTTCTTCCCAGTCGCGACAAGTAGAATGGTGGGCAATTAGCAGTCCCCACAATTCATCTTGAACCACTATGGGCACTAGCAATTTAGCCCGCACCTTAGCTTGTCGCATCAAATTTAAAAAACATGGCTGGGAAGCATAGGCTTTTTCCACATCTTTAAGGGCAAATGTTAAACCTTTACGATATTTTTCTTGGTCGATAACTCCCTGTGGTAAGCAATTAGCATCTTCGCCAAAATTCAGGACAGAGGAAATAGTATTATTTGCTAAAGATTCGTAGGTTACGCGACCTAAATACTTGCGATTTTCTTGATGCAATTGCCTGTTTGCAGGTTGATTAAATAGCGTTAAATTTTCTATATCTAAGTCGTGTTTTTCCGCTTTCTGCGATTTTTCAAATTGATAAATTATCAAGCGGTCTACTTCCAAAAAATCTCGAACTCGTTCCACTGCTTTTGACAATATTGCTGGCAATTCTAAACTCTGACGAATCTGAGTTGTTACCTGATTTAAAAGTCGCTCCTGTGCGAGTTGCTGCTGCAAAGCATCTTCCACTGGTTGACAAAATGCTACACAAGAATTAGGGATGCTAACTTCACCAACCATGTCTAAATTGTGGCTGTTTGGGTTTTCTTCATTTCGCCCTTGTTCCGATAAATTGCTCTCGATTATCCCTGGATATATACCCAAATAATCGTTGTTTTTCCGAGAGCTATCGGCAATAATCCCTAGCAAGTCGAAAGTGAATTTACTTTGAAGTTTCGGTGAATTTGGCTTGATATTTTTGAGTCTTTTTTTGAGAGCAATCGGGTCTAGGGTGAGTGAGGCCTCTGGCGTTGTTGTGGAGAGTTTGTCGGCCAGGGGAGAGAGAAAATTTGCGATCGCCTGCGGCTCGAAAGTCAACTCCACATTCCATAGAAGATCGAGCTTATTTGCACTTTCTTGATGCTGGTTTGTACCTAAATTATTTTGCCTTCCACGCACCAAGGCGTTAAACCGCTCCGACAACAAGGCTGCAAACCTTTCGGATGGAATTACTTGCTCATTTTCCAAGGAAAGGAAATTTTGCTCTCCCAGCCAAATCGCCCCTGGAAGTTGAACCATTTGCTGTAACAAATGGTACACAACCTCCAAGGTTGTTAGTGGTAAAGTAAGATTTAAGGTTTTTGGTTTCAATCTAGGTATTTTCCCGGTTGCTTTAAATAATCAAACATGAAAAACTGTGTTTTGGAGATGTAACCTCAGTTGCAGCAGCCATTACCACTTCCAAAAACTTCAGAGGCAAGTAGTAGTCAGGGAATTTTAGGCTTGAGCTTCAAAATTTTCCTCAAGATAAAAAGCTTATCTGGTGGGGAAGGATAAACAATCTTATTTTAGTATAATGTAAATATATAAGTTGTTAACTTCTACTTATTGACACTACAGGGTAAATGAGCAATCTAAGTCACCTCGCCCCCGATTCCACAATCGGACATCTGCCGTCTCACCAGTTCCAAGTGAGTTCTACAACTCTGGGACAAGTCGTGGCTCAAAAATTTGGGCAAGAGCCAGAACTGCCGGGAGTTATTATTACTCATAACTCTCAGGTACTGGGCATGATTTCTCGCGTCAAGTTTCAAGAGCAAATGAATATTCCCGATCGCGTAGAACTGTATGGGGAGCGCCCGATTAGATTCCTGTTAGATTTTCTGAGAATTCCGCCTTTGTTGCTGTCGGAAAAGTGGAAAATAGACGATGCAGTACAAGCAGTTCTCAATCGACAAAAAGACCTGGTATACGAACCCATTATTGTGGAAATGGAAAACCGCAATCTCCGCATTCTGGATGTCCATACTTTGCTAATGGCTCAGTCTAATATTTTAACACAAGCTAACAAAATAATTCACAAATATCGCTTAGAAAGACAAAAATATATCGCCAAGATTCAACAAGAACAGGCCAAAGTTCAAGAATACAGTCAACTGTTAGAGTCCAGGCAGCGTCAAGTAGAAAAATCTCATCATATTCCCAATCCCCAGCAAGCTGCACTGGTCAAACAAGCTCAAGAAATTTCTCAACAAAATCAGCAATTTTTGAAGATTGCCAAGTTGATTTCGGCAGAAGGTCGTGTGGCATTTCAGGCTACTTTTCAGGGCGCTAATGCTATTTGCAACAATACAGATAAAATTTTAGGGGTTGGTAAAGCAATAGCTAATGATTTGGAAACGGTTAATCGCACTTCCAGAACAATCGGGGAAGCGATCGAACAAGTGAGGCATTTAGCAGTACAGGTTGCCGTAGTCACAAATCAAATGGGAAATCAACCTAATGGTTTGAGTCAAGTGAGTATGGAGATTGCAAGACTTGCCAGTAAAACTTTTGAATTGGGGACGCAAATGGAGCAAATAGGAAGCAGATTTAAACTGCGCGTTCAAGCACTGACAGAGGCGGCCAGAGCTGGTGCTAATGTGGCTAAATCAGTTACAGAAAAAATTGAGCGGGCAGAAATGGCTCTGTTAGATTTAGAAGAATTTATCTCAGAAAAAGATGGAAATTCTGAATCTAAAAATAAAATACATTTGCATGAAAATGAAACATCTACTTCTCTAATTCAAGAAATACAGCAGGCAGAAGTAGCAGTTTCTCAGTTAGAAGACATTGTTAAGCAGCAAGATTCATCGCAATATCTGATTCAAAAAATTCAACAGGCACTCAAACACAAAAAGCCATGACTGCGAGTTGATTTTTATAACTCGATGGGACGCTTTTACCTGTTGTTTGATGTGAATTTAAGAGTTTAGTATCAGGCTTTACCACCAAATAGAAGGTATTTAAATAGCGAAAAATAATCTCATCAAAAACCAAAACCTACCCTGATTGAGAACTGTAAATCCATGAAAATTCTAATAGTAGACGATGACAAAATGACGGTCAATTTACTGACACGCTCCCTGGAGGCTCACAATTATACTTGCAACACCGCAGGAGACGGTGAAACAGCCTTGCAATTGGCGCAAATCTACGATTACGACCTAATTCTGTTAGATGTAATGATTCCGAAACTCGATGGAATTAGTGTGTGTCGAGAATTACGATCCTGTGGCTACCAAATCCCGATTTTATTGCTGACAGCTTTAGACAGTAGTGGGGATCGAGTCCAAGGTTTAGAAGCTGGTGCAGATGATTATGTAGTTAAACCCTTCAATGTACCGGAATTGCTAGCTCGAATTCGGGCTCTGTTGCGTCGCGGAAAGGCCAACTTGTTGAGTCAAAATTTGACTTGGGAAAGATTGCAAGTTAATCTGGATACTGCGGAAGTAACTTATGGAGAAAAAGTGCTGCACTTGACTCCAAAAGAGTACAATTTGCTCGAACTTTTTCTGAGAAATCCCCGCCGTATATTCAGCCGCAGTGCCATACTCGATCGCATTTGGTGCCCTGGGGAGTTTCCGCAAGAAGAAGCTGTTACCGCTCACATCAAGGGCTTGCGACAAAAGTTGAAAGCAGCGGGGATGATGGTGGATTTAGTGGAAACAGTGTACGGGCTGGGCTACCGCCTCAAAAGTCTCCCGGAGGATGTCGATTTCCCAAAAGTAGCTCCACAAATCACAGAAAATCCCAAAAGTCAAGCAGTTTTATCCAGCCCAGCCACCACGCCTATTGATGAAGTTAACCTCAACTCCCATCAAGCAAAAGTCTGGGCTGTGATTGCAGAAATTAGGGCAAATTTCCAAGCAAATTTTACAGAAAAAATGGAGATATTTGAGCAGGCGATCGCCAACTTAAATGCCGGAACTTTGGACGACAAAATACGACAACAAGCTCAGATGCAAGCTCACAAATTAGTTGGTTCTTTAGGAACTTTAGGGATGCCAAAAGGTTCGGAAATAGCGCGCAAGCTCGAAGATTTATTTAAGACGGAAAACATCTTTCAACCAGGGGCTAAACAGCAGATAGATACCTTAGTTAATTTGCTACAACGTATCTTCGATTCGCCAGCAACAGCACCTGAGAATGCTCCTGTCGATCGCGTTTCGAGCCACCGTCAATTGCTGATCGTGGATGATGATACTTGGCAGAGCGATCGCCTCAAAACAGAAGCATCAGCCTGGGAATTTGACATAGAAGTAGCACTTTCTGGGGAAGCAGCCAAAATGGCGATCGCCAACCAGCCACCAGACGCGATTTTGGTAGATTTAAACTTTTCCAGAAGCCAGGAAAACGGACGTCCTCTCCTAGCCGAACTCCTCCGTCACAAACCAGAAATTCCCGTAGTTGTTTTTAGCGACTACAACCAATTGAGCGATCGGGTAGAAGTCGCGCGTTTGGGAGCTGCGGGCTTTTTACACAAATCCATGCCTCCAGCAGATATACTCAAAGCAGTCGATCGGATTCTTGACCAGACTAGCCCAGCAGAAGCTAAGGTGATGGTGGTAGATGACGACATACATCTACTGGCAGCCATCAAAATTATTCTCCAACCTTGGGGATTTCAACTAACCACATTAGACGAACCCAAAGATTTCTGGGAGGTACTAGAGACAACTTGTCCCGATTTGTTAATTTTAGATGTAGAGATGCCCGGTTACAACGGTATCGAACTATGTTTGGCAGTACGCAACGACTTGCGCTGGGGCAAACTCCCCGTGCTATTTTTAACCGCTCATTCCGAGTCAGAAATAGTCAGCCAAATGTTTGTCGCAGGTGCTGACGATTACGTGAACAAGCCAATCGTAGAACCAGAATTAATTGCTAGGATTCTCAATCGTTTAGAGCGGATTCAACTTAGATACAAGCTGGCACTCACCCAACGTTAACCATCCCTAACTAGGTGAAAATATAGCCTGTCTCAGTAACATGAGCTACGGCGGGTTTGTCGGTAATAGGCATCGCCCTGAGCGAAGTCGAAGGGTAATAAGTAATAGGTAATTCCAGGATGGGTAATTTGAGGGCTAGGGTGCATCTGTGTTTTGCAAATATATTCGTAGGGGCGAAGCATGACCGCAGAGAATTTATTAGTGATAACCAGAGATTTACAGCGGTCATGCTTCGCCTATGCAAAATCGGGATGCTCCCGATAGCTGGTTAGCTACAGACGATTATTTATGACCGATTACCCATTACCAATTACCGATTAGGAATTACCGATTACCGAGTACCCATTAACCATATAAAAAAATGATGATTCCCCCAGACCTAGATATTTATAATATCCCATGCCCACCAATTCACAGCCCTGGCTACATTCAATCTCATGGCATTCTTTTTGTATTAGAAGAACCCCTTTTGAAGATAGTACGAGTCAGCAACAATATAGGGGAAGTCCTCAATTTAGAACCCCACGCAATCCTAGGGAAATGTTTTGATGAATTTGTGGTATGTCAAAAAAACGATTCTCTGAGCGCAGTTTTTTCGGAAAAATCAAACACGACAGTTAATATTATTTTACACCTCAAACATCTCAGCACTAAACAAGTCTTTAATGGTAAATATTACCGTACCAATAATTGTTTAGTTGTTGAATTGGAACCTAGATTGTCCACGGAGTATAAAAACTTTTTTAATTTATTTACTTTAATTAAAAAAACATTAACCAAAATTCAGAATGCACGAGATATAAAAAATCTCTATCAGATAGTTGCCCAAGAAACAAGAAAAATTATCGGATTTGACCGAGTGATAGTCTATCAGTTTGATACGGTAGATGCTGGGGAAGTTGTAGCCGAAGACAAAGTAGATAGTTTGAACCCTTTATTGGGATTGCACTATCCAGATACGGATATTCCTCAGCTAGCAAGACACCTCGCCACCCATAATTTAATTCGGTTTATTCCTGATATCAACTTTCAACCTGTAGAAATAATTCCTGCCGATAATCCATTGAATCATCAGCCCCTAGACTTGAGTTTGAGTAGTTTACGAAGCGTTTCGCATTGCCACATTCAATATCTCAAAAATATGGGTGTTGCTGCTAGCTTGACGATGAGTATCATCAAAAATAAAAAGCTGTGGGGATTAATCGCTTGTCACCACCGAGAACCCAAATATGTCAGCTATGAAGTGCGCACTGCTTGCGAACAGCTTGCAAAAATTATCGCTTTAGAACTCAGCGTAAAAAAAGATAGTGAAGACCGGGAATATGAAGCTTATTTAAAATCAATTTTTGCAGAATTTACAGAAGATATTTCTCGCGATAACCGTTTTGCTGAAGGTTTACTCCAACATAAAGAACGGTTGCTAGAATTAGTTGGTGCTAGCGGTGCTGTTCTATGTGCCAAGGAAAATTTAACACCGATCGGCAAAACCCCGGAATTGGCAGATATTCAACAGTTAATTACCTGGGTAGAAACTCAATTAAATAATGATATTTTTTATACAGATTCCTTGCCCAAAGCTTATCCAAAATCCGAAAAATTTAAAGAAGTTGCTAGTGGCTTGTTGGTGATGGCGATATCTCAGATGCAAAAGCATTATATTTTGTGGTTTCGTCCTGAAGTAATTCAAAATGTCAACTGGGCGGGTAAACTGAACTCAACGCTGGAATCGGAGTCTGCTACTAGCAGTTTGTCTCCTCGCAATTCCTTTGAATTGTGGCAACAAACTGTGAGGTTAAAATCTTTACCTTGGAAGCAGTGCGAAATCGCGATCGCCCAAGAATTGAGAGTGACTCTTGTCGGAATAGAGTTGCGGAGAATAAATCAGCAATTAACCCTCGCTTTGTCTGCTACGAAGATGGGTTTTTGGGACTGGGATTTGCAGAAAAATTATATTACTTTGTCGAGGGAACACGAACAGTTGTTTGGATTAGCACCCGGAACTTTTGACGGAAGTTGCAAAAATTGGGCAGAGTGCATTCACCCCGAAGATTTAACAGATGTCAGAAATAGTATAGCTGTGGCCAGAAGCGATCGCCAAGATTACGTTCAAGAATACCGGGTGCTTTGGTCCGATGGTAGCATTCACTGGATTGAGGCGAGGGGCAAATTTTTTTACAGTGAAGAACGCGAAGCGGTGCGGATGGTGGGGACTGTCATAGAAATTAGCGATCGCAAAGCCAAAGAATTACAATTGCGCCTGCTAGAATCAGTTGTCACCACAACTAATGATGCTGTTTTAATTACCGAAGCTGGACCCATTGACGAACCAGGCCCGCGGATTATTTATGTCAATCCTGCCTTTACCCGACTCAGTGGATATACTTTAGAAGAAGTCATCGGCAAAACTTCCCGTATTTTGCAAGGAGAAAAAACAGACCGGGCAAGTCTAGAGCGCATTCGCACAGCTTTGATCGATTGGCAACCAGTGCGGGTAGACTTAATCAACTATCGCAAAGATGGCACAGAATTTTGGGTAGAATTGAGTATTGTTCCCATTGCTGATGAAACTGGTTGGTTTACCCATTGGGTGGCTGTGCAGCGCGATATTAGCGGACGAAAAGAAGCGGAAAACGCCCTCCAACAACTCAACGAAGAGTTAGAAATACGAGTTTGGGAAAGAACTTTAGAACTCGAAAAATCTCAAGCCGAAGTCCGGCAAAGTGAAGCTTTATTTCGATCTCTCAGCGAGAGTTCTCCCGTGGGCATTTTTAAAATTGATGCTGAAGGGAAATTTATCTATGCTAATCCCCGCTTGCAAGCAATTTTTGGTTTCACCTTGGCAGAAGCTTTAGGGGAAGGCTGGATGAAGTTCGTGCACCCAGAAGACATCAACCGCATTTTATCATTGTGGTCGGCTGCACAATCTCTCGATCGCGAATTGGCCTGCCAGTTCCGTCACATCCGCCCGGATGGCACAATCCGCTTTTGTCGAGTTAAAACAGCCCCTATTATTTCCGAGGAAGGTCAACTAATTGGTCACGTCGGCACTGCCATAGATATTACCGAAAGTCAGGAAATTGACAAAATGAAAAATGAGTTTATTTCTATCGTCAGCCACGAACTCCGAACCCCTCTTACCTCCATTCGCGGCTCCTTGGGTTTGCTAGCTGCTGGAGTGCTAAAAAATCAGCCGGAAACGGCCCAACAGATGTTAGAAATTGCGAAAAACGATACCGAACGCTTAGTGCGTTTAGTAAATGATATTCTCGACTTAGAAAGGCTAGATTCCAGTCAAGTTACCCTAAATAAGCAGTGGTATGATGTTGCTGATTTGATAGAGGAGTCGGTGAAAAGTGTACAAGCTTTAGCTGATGAAAGTAAGATTAATTTGTCGATTTTATCGAAATCAGCGCAAATTTGGGTCGAACGAGACAGGATCGTTCAGATGCTGGTAAATTTACTTAGCAATGCAATTAAATTTTCACCGGCACTGAGTACCGTAACTGTGAGGGTCGAAGATTTGGGCGATCGGGTTTTATGTCAAGTCAAAGATTCAGGGCGGGGTATTCCTGCTGATAAGTTAGAGAATATCTTTGGGCGGTTTCAACAGGTGGATGCTTCTGACTCTCGCCAAAAAGGAGGCACTGGTTTGGGTTTGGCTATCTGTCGCAGCATCGTGCAACAGCATGGTGGCAGAATTTGGGCTGAAAGTTTGGTGGGAGAGGGAAGCAGTTTCTATTTCACACTCCCTGCACCCTCCTTTGAACGCGGACGAGAATAAAAATTTGATATATTTAACCTTTTGAGTCTTAATTTATGTCAGCAAAGCAGATTCTAGTTATTGATGATGAAAAAAATCTCTGTAGCGTCATTCAGGCCTGTTTAGAACATTTAGGCGGTTGGGCAGTGCTGATTGCCCGCAATGGCAAGGAAGGATTGCTTGTGGCCGAAACTCAACTCCCTGACGCTATTCTACTAGATGTGATGATGCCGGATATGGACGGACTGACTTTGTTTAGTTTGTTGCAAAATAATGCGGCTACTCGGATGATTCCGGTGATTTTCCTAACTGCGAAGGTACAGGCTCTCGATTTGAGCGAATTTGCTGATTTGGGGGTAGCGGGAGTGATTGCTAAGCCTTTTGACCCTTTGAAATTAGCACAGCAAGTGGCGGAAATTCTCCGGTGGTAAGTATTTGGCTGGAAATCCCGAATCATGGTACCACCAAAATGATTTTCTTCATAATTTCCTCACATTCCTCAGATAATGTTTAATCCAAGGTCTTCCATGGAATATCGATCGCAGTTACAAACTTACTTATAAGACTCAGCGATTGCTAATAGCTACTACATCAATTTTTGTAAACTCCTAGAGGACTCAGAAATAACAGGGATATTTAAGCTTAATTTTGGCTGCATAGTAGTTAATCAGTGTTTAGGAACTGGGAAAATGAATAAAACTCTTGTCAATCTTACCTTAGCCGTAGTCACAGAGGAAGTGGAAAATATCTTGGATTCTTATCCGAGATATCCCTACCAAGAAGCTTTTGCGCCTTCGGGCTTGAGACAGGATTTAATTGCTTATGTACTCAGTCGCATTCCCAATACCTATACTGCGATCCCATCGTCGGATGCGATGTCACATAAAACCGTCCAGGTGCGGTGTTCTTCCGAACAGTTGATCCATATAGAAAACTTAATTCACACAGGGATTAGTGATGTCCTCCACAGCTATCACAAGACAGACCACCGCCTTCCTAGTCAAACTTGGAATTTGGGCATCGCGAGAATTGCGAACAGATACAGTTCTACAGCAGAAAGTCAAACGGTTAGACACTGCCTACAAAAATTTCTTTGAGGGGCGTGGTTTTCCTAAATTTAAAAACCGCAGTAACTTTACTTCTTTCACTTTTGTGATGGGTGTAAAAATACAGGGTAATAAAATTTACTTGCCAAAGTTGGGTTGGATGCGTTTTCATAAATCGCGCCCAATTTCTGGTATTTTTACCATTAAAGCTTGTGCGGTGAGGAGGCGACAAAATGGCTGGTATGTATCTATCCGTATCGAGGATAAGTCTATCCCTGATTACACGACAAAACCTCTTAGCCGAAACTGCGGTCATATCGATAAGTCTAATCGAGACGGCGAAAAGTTCATCTGCACTGAATGCGGATACCACGAACACGCCGATATCGGTGCAGCAAAAACTATTCGCGATCGAGCTTTGAATTTGGTACGCGGGGACTCCGCGAAACCTGGCGTTAGCGCCTAAACGCCCAAAAGATATCCTCACGCTCGATTGAGCAAACGTGAGGAGTTTGGGAACCCTGGAAACAGGGATATTAAGTTGGAAACATCTTAAGAATCCTCGCGCCTTCAGGCCGAGTGAGTGTCAAATATCCCCTTTATTTCTTAACCCGCGCAGGCGGGTTTTGTTTGTCTAGGAGCGGTTTCAACCGCCCAATCATAGAGGGGGTAAGATACTACTAAGTAAATCCACTTAATTAAACGTAAAATACGGATGACCGAAAAGCTGACTGCATAAGTCTTCTTCCTTCTTCCTGAATTTCCCCCCTTGGGGGGGGCAGGGGGGGGGTGACTTCTTCACATCGATCTTCTACTTATAATTCCGTAAATTTGCTGAAAAATCTGGTTTGTTTAGTCGGAGGTTTTCTCGTATTTATGGTGATAACTAATGGTTATCATTTAGTCAAATCAAGGGTTTCAGCTTTCATTGTTAAGGATTTTAGTATCAATTGCTACATTGGAATTGCCCATTTCCTGTTAAGTTAAACTTTCTAAATTTATGATAAATGGTGTGAGTGTGATGGCGAACAATACAAATTCGTTTCCAGTTTTGTGGTTATCTTTATTGATTTCTGGTCTCATAGTGCCTTTAAGTCCGATCGCCACAATTGCTCAAGTTCAGGATAACTCAAATCCAGAACTTGCGCTAGAAAGTAGTAGCGTCCAGGGGATTTCCTCAGAGCAAACCCAGAAAGCGGTTGAGTTTGAACCATCCCAGCTTAGGGGGACAATTACAGAGATTGACTCGGTAGCCGATCGCACTTTAGCACCGACAGAGATTGACTCAGTAGCCGATCGCACTTTAGCACCAACACAGACAGCAGAGACAGTCGCAACCATAGCACCCAAAATAATGGGGACAATCCGTGAATTGCCCCCAAAAGAGTTAGAAACTACAAACTTTCCTCAGTCTCAAAAAGTTTCTGAAGTTGGCGCAGTTGCCGATCTTAGCAGCGATACTAACAGCGCTGATGACCTCAGTATACAACAAGATGCCGCACAAGTCACATCTGTTTCCCAACTGTCTGACGTGCGACCAACAGACTGGGCTTTTGGCGCCTTACAATCCTTGGTAGAAAGATACGGCTGTATTGCGGGATATCCCGATGGTACATTCCGTGGCAACCGGGCCATGACTCGCTACGAATTTGCTGCGGGATTAAACGCCTGCTTAGACCAAATCACCAAACAAATTGGTACATCAACCGCGAATTTAGTCAAGAAAGAAGATTTACTTGCCGTCCAAAAATTGCAAGAAGACTTTGCCGCCGAATTAGCGACATTAAGGGGACGAGTTGATGCTTTAGAAGCACGTACTTCCGAACTAGAAGCCAACCAATTTTCGACTACAACTAAACTCAGTGGATTTGCCTGGTTCAACGTGACGGGAGCTTGGGCAAATGATAAAATTAGAGTAGAAACTACCGACACAAAAGCTGCTTTACCGATTCGTCCAGCCGGACGAGACCCTGTAACAAATAGACCAATTGTGCAGAAAGTAGACAACCCAGAAGTTACCTTCAGTCAGTTAGTTTGGTTGACTTTGAATACTTCTTTTACTGGCAAAGACCAGTTGATAACGCAATTAGCAGTAGGTAATGGCAATTCCCCAGCCAATCAATTTACTTCTGCGGGTTTGTTCAATACATTTGGAACTCCGTTTCTGGATCAAACAGCAGGAAGCAATCCTAATGAAGTAATCCTGCGAGAACTTTCCTATCGGTTTCCAGTTACTAACAAATTACAATTAGTAATCGGCCCAAGAATTAATTTTTATCGTTACTTTGACAACAATAAATTTAACTTTTTTGTCGATGGTGCAAGTAGCTTTAATTCTAACAACAGCACCTTGTTAACTGCTACTAAACGCGGTGCTGGTGCTTTGGCGTTGTGGGAACTGAGTCGCCAATTTAAACTGGGTTTCGGTTATTTGGGGGAGAGTATGGAATTTTTACCTTCTTCCGTATTTAATTCAGCTTCTAATCCATCTCAAGGCTTGTTTAATGCGACGAATACGAGTACAGTTGAGTTAACCTTTAGTCCGAGCGATCGGGCAAATTTGCGCTTTCTCTACTCTCGTTCCAACATTCGACAAATAGGCGGACTAATTGGTGCCCCGGTTGGTAGACCGATTAATGGTTTGGCAGATGACGGTTTCGGCGGGAAAGTTGGCGATGCTACTGCGAATACTTTTAGTTTCAATTTCGATTGGTCTGTCACTCGCCGTTTTGGTCTGTTCGGTCGCTATGGCTACGGCGAAACCAATATATTTCCCCGAACTAATCGACCTGATGGCACGATTAAAACTCAATCTTATCAGTTAGGAGTAGCGTTTCCCGATTTAATCAAAAAAGGGGCTTTGTTTACGATGTCATTTTTAGTACCCTTCGATGTTACTGGCGGTCGCAGATTTCTGATTTCTGGGGGCGGCAATGGGGGTACTCAGTATGAAATTGAAGCAAATTATTATTTACCACTTACGGACAATATTTCGATAGTGCCTGCACTTTATGTGATTGGTAATGCCAATAATTTTGACAACAATCCGACTATTTTTGTAGGCAATTTGCGGACGCAGTTTAGTTTTTAAGATCGACAATGATAGAGGGAAAGCCCTATTGAAAAACGGGGTTTTTATATCAAATCCGTTGACATCGGAATTATTATTTCTCTCTTCTCTTTCTCTGTGTCCTCTGTGTCCTCTGTGGTTTAATAATTCCGATAAAACCGGAATTAATATTAACCAATTTTTTGATAAATAAAACCCCCCTTGCTTAAACAAGGGGGGTTAGACGCATAAAGTACGTCGGATTCTCCTTACATCGAAGAACCTAAACCGGCATAAGCACCGTAGAAGAAAAGAGCCAAAATGCTTAGAGCACCGAGGCCAGCTACAGTAGCTACTAGCCACAAAGGAATTCTGCCACCACTAGACATAGCCATAACCTCACTAATTCACAACTAATTGACGCTTCCCGGCTTTTGGGAGCAGGGATTATCAAGAAACTACCAAATGGTAATTCTTACAGGCTTTGTCAAACTGCCTTTAATCGACATCAAATTCAAAGACCAGTTAGTTAAAGAAATAACTGGAAAACAAAATACCTAAAACAAAAATCAGCAACAAACCCAAATAAAGAGAAGTCCGGTTTAATTCAACAGGCTGCTCATTGGGATTAGGAACGCGCTCAGGCATTGTAAACTCCTATCTATCGTTGAATAAATTGCATTGCTGCGATCGCGCCCAAAAAGAAAAGAGTTGGGACACCTAAAGTATGAACTGCCAACCACCGCACCGTAAAAATCGGATAGGAAATCGGCTCATTGTTTGGGGTTCTGCCAGTCATTTTTTCTAACTCCTTGTTAAATTACTTGGCAATGAACTGATCAACTTGTTTCTTAGCTTCAAAGCGATCCGAAATAATCGGCACTTCTTCCCGTTGCGGGGTGAAATACTGGTTAGGGCGAGGAGTGCCAAAAGCATCATAGGCCAAACCAGTCTGCACAAACAGCCATCCAGCAATAAACAAAGCTGGAATGGTGATGCTGTGAATTACCCAATAACGGATACTTGTAATAATGTCACCAAAGGGACGTTCTCCAGTTGTACCGGCCATCTCAAATTCTCCTTTCAACAAATCGACAGACAATCTCTATCACTATTCTACTATCAAGCAGCTTGCGTGGAACCTTGATATTTAAGTAGAGTACCGTTCGCGCCGATAATAAATCCGCGTTCTGGGCCCATAAAGACAATCCTGTAAAAATTAGCAGGAACATCTTCTACTTCGCGGTCTTTTTGCCAAGTTTTCCCGCCATCCAAACTGCACAGCAAATTGCCGCCGCCGCCGGCTACCCAAACTTCATTATCAGTCCGGTAAGCCATATCTAGCAAACCCCAACTCGCTTTGCGATCGGGAAAAAACGGTTTTCCCCAACCTTCAGGATTAGACGGGTCACTAAACTGAATTTGACCACCACGGGCGAGCATCCACAAACGCCCATCCTTGGTAAAGCCCATATTTTGCAAGCGACGAGAACTATTGCGGTTGTGAGGTTCCCAAGTATTCTGTCCTGGTTTCCACACCGAATAGAAATTGCCCTTGGAGGAAACCGCAACATACTGTCCGTCTTCAGAACGGTTGATATTGCGAACCACTCCAAAGGAATCCTGAACGACAGCTTTCCAATTTTTGCCACCGTCATTCGTCCGGTAAATCGCCCCCACATCCGTCGTCATTTCTGCCGAATTTGGGCCCTGGGCGGCGATCGTACTGGGAGAACCCGGTAACTGAGAACTCAAAGCAATCCGAGTCCAAGATTTGCCCTCATCATCTGTGTGGAGCAAAACTGAAGGCTGACCGACTATCCAGCCTTCGGAACCCGAAAAACTCACCGAGGAAAAACGCGACCTGGTATCGTCGATATCCAGGGCGATCGGTTTCCAATTAGAACCGCCGTCAACAGTTTCAAACAGAGTCGCCTCAGAACCCACAACCCAGCCGTGCTGACCATTGCCCGTAAAGGCAATATCCTGCAAATTAGCTTCTGTCGGCAAGGAAATTACCTGCCAAGGGTTGTAACTCACAGAACCAATGGTGCTGCAACTGGCACAGATGAGTGCCGCACTCAATAAAATTACAATTCGTTGCCAAAATCTCACAATCGTCTTACTGCAAACCATACATACTAAGTAAAAACAAGAAACCAACGACCAAGCCGCCAAAAATCAGTAAACTTTTCTGACCTTCGGTCATGCCATTGACGCCGACGCCGTAGCGCTGATTTTCCTTAAATCCAGACGCTCCTTCCATCTGACCGAGATTTTGAAACATCGACTTGCGCGCCCCGCAAACGGGACACACCCAAGTCGGGGTCACATCTGTAAAAGCAGTGCCGGGGGCAATTGCATTTTTAGGATCGCCTTTTTTAGGATTGTAGACGTAGCCGCAGGCTCGGCACTCGTGCCGATCGAGGTTTTTAGTCTCAGTGGCTTGATCGCTCATAGATCGAAAAGAATAGGCTAGCTAATCTTAAAATATACATTAAAAATTATTGCAGAACATGGGCGATTAATCTCAACTAACTCGTAATTTTAGCTACCCAGAATCTATATAATGTAAAGACAAGTTACAGAACCCTTTCACAGAGGCAGTAATAATTCACCGTGTTTGCACTTAGCGGCTACGAGTATTTCTTAGGCTTCCTGTTAATTTCTAGCCTAGTCCCTATCCTCGCCCTCACGGCGGCGAAGGTACTGCGGCCCAAAAGTCGTCCCTACGACCGACGGACCACCTACGAATCTGGCGTCGAGCCGATCGGCGGAGCCTGGATTCAGTTCAACATCCGATATTATATGTTCGCCCTGGTCTTCGTCATCTTTGATGTAGAGACCGTCTTCCTCTATCCTTGGGCGGTTGCTTTCAACCAGCTAGGACTGTTGGCTTTTATCGAAGCCTTGTTTTTTATCACGATCCTCGTTATTGCTCTTGTCTATGCATGGCGCAAAGGAGCCTTGGAATGGTCTTAAGTTCTGACAAATCACAAAAACCTCTAATTGTCAACCCCGCGACTCGGCCGGAAGTCACCTCGGAATTATCAGAGAATGTCATCCTAACTACGGTGGATGACCTCTATAATTGGGCGAGACTTTCGAGTCTGTGGCCGCTGCTTTACGGCACGGCTTGCTGCTTCATCGAATTTGCAGCTTTGATTGGTTCGCGCTTTGACTTCGATCGCTTTGGCCTAGTACCGCGATCGAGCCCACGACAAGCCGACTTGCTAATCACCGCCGGCACGATCACCATGAAGTACGCCCCCATCTTGGTGCGGCTGTACGAACAAATGCCCGAACCCAAATACGTGATCGCGATGGGCGCGTGCACGATCACCGGCGGAATGTTCAGCGTAGACTCCCCCACAGCAGTCAGAGGCGTTGACAAACTAATCCCCGTAGACGTGTACATACCAGGCTGTCCCCCGCGTCCAGAAGCGATTATTGACGCGATTATCAAACTGCGGAAAAAAATCGCCAACGATTCTATGCAAGAACGTGGCAACTTGCAGCCCACCCACCGCTACTACACCAGACCCCACAAAATGAAGGTAGTAGATGACATTTTGGACGGCAAATATTTGTCAATTCCCGGCCGGATGGCGCCACCGAAGGAATTGACGGAAGCTATGGGAATGCCCGTACCACCAGCCCTGCTTGCATCACAAACACAGGAGGTAGAACGTGGCTGAGACAGAAACCTCAATTGTTGAAGCAGGTAAAGTTTCCCAGTGGTTGACTCAGAATGGCTTCGATCATGAAGCTTTGGCGACCGATAATTTGGGTGTGGAGATCTTAAAGGTCGATCGCGACTTCTTAATTCCCATGTCAACAGCACTGTATGCCTACGGGTTCAATTATATGCAGTGCCAGTGCGCCTACGACCAAGGGCCGGGAGAAGATTTAGTCAGCGTTTACCACTTGGCTAAACTGACAGATAATGCTTCCAAGCCTGAAGAAGTCCGCGTCAAAGTATTCATTCCTCGCGAAGATCCGAGAGTGCCATCAGTCTACTGGATTTGGAAAGCTGCGGATTTTCAAGAACGGGAATCCTACGATATGTACGGGATTGTCTACGAAGGACATCCGAATCTGAAACGGATTTTGATGAACGAAGATTGGGTAGGCTGGCCGCTGCGGAAAGATTATATTTCCCCTGATTTCTACGAATTGCAAGACGCTTATTAATAGAGTTTTGCGAGGGCGGGTTTTGAGGATGAAATTTGACTGTAAAAGTCAAATTTTATGCAAAACTCGCCCTCTGTTTTTTTAATCTATTGCTGTAGGGCGATGTTTGGCGATATTCTTAGTCTAAGAATTCTAATATCTCCGCATGACCTCAAACCCAAGTCGCAGACTCATTAATGATATCGAAGCTCTCCTGGCGACAAGCGCAAGGCTATTTGCGTCAGAAGGTTCCGTGCGTGAGGTGGCTCTCCTAGCAAATGCAGAGTATAGTATCAACTTGTGCGAGGAACAATACGGCCAAAACACTTACCACCTCTATCTTCAAGTTCCTGATTGCCTTTACTCGCAAAATTCTGACGATTTAATAATTGAAACAGATCGAAGTTTCTACGTCAATGCTCCCAAGCGATCGATCGCCAGTTTAGCCTAGTAGGTTGTAAAATATAAGTGTAAAGCTATAAAAACACCTATGACACTCACTCTCACTCTGACACCAGAAATAGAGCAATACTTAACACAAAAAGCTCAACAGCAAGGGCTTTCGACAGAAGCATACACTCTGCAACTGCTGATAGAACATATTCTGCTAAAACAAAAGCAAACAAAATCGGTTAATCTGCTTCAATCTTGGATGGATGAAGAAGATGCCGAAGAGCAGCAAGAAACAGGTCAGTATCTGATTCATGCTCTTGACGAAGATCGTTTATCCGATCGCCAGCTATTTCCTATTGAATTAAAAGGTGTAACTTGGTGAGCAGAGTCGTTTTGTTAGATGCAGGCCCAATTGGTTTAGTTACGAATCCAAAACTATCTCCTGAAAGCACCCTTTGTACTCGCTGGTTGCAAACACTTATTACATCCAATATTCGAGTGATTATTCCCGAAATAGCCGATTATGAAGTTCGCCGAGAGTTGCTGCGGGCAAACAAGGTAAGGGGTATTGCTCGATTAGATGAATTAGCCAACTCGATCGAGTATTTACCCATTACAACTACTGCTATGCGACAAGCTGCGATGTTTTGGGCACAAGCTCGTCAGCAAGGACAACCGACAGCAGGTGATAAGACGATTGACAGCGATATGATTTTGGCAGCACAGGCGATGACTCTTGATGTTGTGGATGTTGTAATCGCGACAACAAATGTTGGTCATCTTTCTAGGTTTGCGACCGCCGATTTATGGCAAAACATCAATCTCGGTTGAGCTTCTGGTGCTGATGGGAGAGATAGCTAAGGCAATAAAGGCGCGATCGCAGTTTATAACTATAACCGATGAGTTCCAGCGATCGCAAAACCAAACTAGAATACGGCGATTTTCAGACACCGCCGCCATTAGCCGAGATGGTTTGTCGAAAATTAGTAGAACTTAACGTCAATCCGAGCACCATAATTGAGCCCACCTGCGGTGTCGGTAATTTTATTCAAGCTGCTGTACGTTCGTTTCCATCCGCAGCCAAAATTATTGGGGTTGATATAAATCAAAATTACTTAACACAAATCAGACTAAATAAGCAATTATTTCAGGATGAGAGATGCAATATTTTTCACGGAGATTTCTTTCAGTTTGATTGGGAATCGTTAGTTAATCAATATACAGATAGACTGCTTGTACTCGGTAACTTTCCTTGGGTGACAAACTCGCAACAAGGAACTGTTGGCAGCGAAAATTTACCTAAAAAAAACAACTTTCAAAATCACATCGGCTTAGATGCTCTCACAGGTAAGAGTAATTTTGATATCTCAGAATGGATGCTGATTCAGGCGGTGCAATGGCTGCAAAAGCGCGATGCTGATCTGGCGATGCTTTGCAAGACTTCGACGGCCAGAAAGTTATTGAATTACCTTCATTCTCAAAAACTCAATCTCGCTGACTGTGCAACTTACAAAATAGATGCAAAAAAATATTTTGATGCAAATGTTGATGCTTGTTTGTTAGTCTGTAAATTTGATGCTGATTCGCGCAACTACTTCTGCGATGTATTTAGCAGTTTAGAAAGTTCAGAATGTCACAGAATCGGATATCACAACAATCTCCTGGTTAAGGATATAGATGCTTTTAGTCAAGTGAGCGATTTATATGCGGTGGATTCAGGGACAAAATGGCGATCGGGTGTAAAGCATGACTGTTCCAGTGTGATGGAGTTTCGGAAAGTTGACAATTATTTTGTAAATACCTTGGGAGAAGTTGCCGATATTGAGGAAACTTATCTGTTTCCACTAATCAAAGGATCTGGTGTTGCTCAAAATCGAATTAATGATACCGATCGCTATATGCTAATTACTCAAAAATTTATCGGGGAATCAACCGAAAATATCAAAAATATAGCTCCCAAAACCTGGCGTTATCTGGAGTCTCGCGGGCAATATCTAGATAATAGAAAAAGCAAAATTTATCACAATAGTCCTCGATTTGCTATTTTCGGAGTTGGCGATTATACCTTCAAACCTTGGAAAATTGCGATCGGCGGGCTTTATAAAAAATTGGAGTTCAGGTTGATCGGTAAAATAGCTGATAAACCTGTGATTTTTGATGATACTGTTTACTTTATAAGTTTTGAGGATGAGGGAATTGCACGTCAAACTTTTGAGCTTTTGAATTCACCGGCTGCAATTAAGTTTTATTCGGCGATCGTATTTTGGGATGAAAAGCGTCCGATCAAATCCAGTGTCTTAAATTGTCTGAATCTGGCATTGCTGGCAGATTCGGAATTTGTCACCGCCGATGCACGCAGATTTACGCAACAGATTTTTACACGACCAGAAAGTCAGCCTGCATCACAAATTTCGAGATAAACTGAGGGCTACTTACTCGGTTTGAACTTTTTGACAAACGCTACTTTCTAGGATATGATCAAAGTATGCTCATCACCTTGCCACATTTTGAATGTCTGCTTATGCCCAAAAAGATTAGAGAACTCAAAAGCCTGTTGCTAAAAGCTGGGTTTACTTATCGTTCGGCAAAAGGCAGTCATACAAGATGGCTTCATCCTTTACTACCTAATGAACCAATTACCATTGCTGGAAATGATGGCGATGATGCAAAACTGTATTTAGAGAGAGAAGTTAATCGAAAAATTGGAATATTGAAAGCAATTGAAGAAGAGGAATCTGAATCATGAAATTACCTTATATAATTGTTATTCAGTGGTCGGATGAAGATAACTGCTACCTAGTTCACTTACCTGATTTTCCATCTCAGCAGTTCCACACTTACGGAGATACCTACGAACAAGCTTTGCAGAATGCAGTGGAGGTATTAGAGCTTTTAGTTGAAGAATATCAGGCAGATGGTAAATCTCTCCCAGCACCTAAAACTTTAGTAGAAAACTTGCTGTTTGCTTGAACGTAGATTTGAAGTCATTGAGCATGATTCGGAGATTCCCAGATTAACTCCGAAACTCTCAGACGCCCTTCTACCGGTTCATACTCATCCTCTAAAAGCCAATACTGTGCTTCATCATAACTTTGACTGGAAAATATAATTTTATAACGCTCAGCCGGATCGTAAATCCGACAATTACCCTCAGCATCACTTAGCAACAAAAGCAAATAAGGAGGTGAAAGATTTGGATCGATCCATACCTCTGTAAACTCCCAGTTATGCTTCACTAGGTCGGCTTCTAGGTGTAACGTGGTATCGGTTTTCAACATCAACTTTTATCTCCCCATAATAAAGTAAATGTGCCTGCTGTCAAGGGTGATTGGGAGATTAATTCCACTCATTAATTAATTGCTAAGGATACAAGTATCATTAAATCACGCGATCGCCCTTAGCTATGATAATTCACGCAATATTTGGTCGATTACCACATCCGGCAAACCAAGCAACTGAGCGATTTGGCATGGTTCGATACCTTGACTGTGCAATTTGCAAACGACTTCAACCACATCTATTTCCAGCCGTTCGATCTGAGTTTTGAATTTTGATTCAGTGGGGCGATTGTTGTCAGGGTTGCTAGGCGAAAAAGGACAGGGTTTGAGGTTGAGGGTGTGGACGTATTCGACGTATTGATGAATATAATCTCTACCGAAGTTTGAAGTATTGCTGATATTTCTGCGATCGATCGCAGCTTTGAGATTGCCTTTTTGCATCTCTTCATCCATCACTGCGGAGAGATTTTTTAGTAGCTTGTAGCCGACTTCTCGGACATATTTTGTAGTGTAGCGGGTGTCGCGAGCGATCGTTTCGTAGGTTTTGCCATCATACATTCCCTGCAACACTAACTGTTGTAGCGTGTTGAGATGTTTGCCTGTTTTTTCAAATATTAGACTATCGACCAATTTCAGCAGTTCGTTATCGTCAGGGACGGCTTGCAACGGGCGATCGTCGTTGGGCTGCATGGGTTAAGTTAAGAAATATAAAGTTAAGGAAACTTCGGGCTTTTTCAGTCTTTTTAGGGCTTTTTTGGTCAAGACATAGATGAGACAGGTGAGGTAGATTTCTTAAATCACCAACACAGAGTAACAGTATATGCCTGACAATTTAGCTTTGCTGGACAAGAATGACATACTGAACGGTAGCAGCGCCCAGGATCAAGCGGATTGCGGCTGTCCCTTCAAAAAAGCCGCGACTCAAGAAACGGTATCGAATGCTCAGAATATCCAGAATATCCTTGGTTTGGGAAGCAACGATACGCTAGAAAGTTCGATCGCGCCAGACTTTTTGAATGGTAACACAGGAAAGGACTTGATTTCCGGTAGTGCTGATGGGGATATTGGGCGATCGAGTTCTCAAGTACGCATTGGCTCACTTTCGAGGGATGGTAGTGCTTATATTTTAACTGAGGGAAGCGACACATTTACGATTCCCCTTGGCTTGCTCGATACTCTCATCGGCGGTTTGCGGGGTTTAGGCGGTGCGGATTCGATTACAGGCTCAGAATCCGGGGATATCGTCTATGGCGACGAAGGAAATGACCGAATTGAGGGCCGAGGTGGTGATGATTTGCTGTACGGTGGCGCGGGAAACGATTTTCTGAGTGGCGGTGCGGGCCAAAACGGTCTGCTTGGCGGTCCGGGTGCAGACACCTTGCAGGGTGGTGAAAGTGCCGATGGTGTTAACGGAAACGCAGGTAAGGACGTAATCTTCGGTGGAGGCGGAGACGACTTTTTGCGGGGTGGTCGCGGTAACGATATTATCAATGGGCAAGATGGCAATGACTTCCTGATTGGCGATTTGGGCAATGACACCCTGACTGGTGGTGCGGGTCAAGATGTGTTTGTTCTGCGCTCTGAGGCGGCTTTAGGCTCTCCTACGTTTGACTTAATCACCGACTTTCAAAGAACGATCGATTTCATCGGACTTAGCACAAATCTTAAGGAATCCGATATTGTTTTGGAGTCGAAAGTGCAGCCTGCTGGTGGTTCGGCTGTGGATATTAAGGTGGCTGCAACAGGGGCTTTGTTAGGTACTGTTTTGGGAGTGACACCGGACGATTTAAGAGGTCGTTTTAGACCTTATGATGTGGAACCAGATCGTCCTGAAGATAAAGTCACAATTGATTTACCGGAAGTTAAAAAGCTATCTGATAACAAATTTCAGATGGAATTTCCGGCGAGTGATGGTAGCAAATATACAGTAGTTTTTCAAGATGATGCTGACGGACGTTTCGTAGAATCAGTTATATTCGTACCCAATCGTACAACGGGTGTTCGTGGTAGTACAACGCGCATGAGTCGAGATGGTACAAGGGCGGATATTACTGTTGAAGGCTCTAATGAAACGGCGCGAATTGAGAATCAACCGAGTAAAGAACCTGGAAAGCCGGATCAAGGTGTTATATCGCGGCTCAAAGATGGTCAGATTATTGACACTGTAACTTTTCCTGTGCCAACCGAGCCACCTCCAGTATCTACTCCTCCTGAGCCACCAAAACCAACGACTCCGACCGTTAGCGGTCGAGATTTTGCGAAAGATTGTGAGTCGGTTAAAAAGTTTTGCAGAGGCACTGGCAGACTTGCTAAAGTGGTTGATTTTGCTGCTGCTGCGTCAGCCCTTGGTGGTTTAGTATTGCCTCCTTTTAGGGTTGTTAACAAAGCAATGGAGGCCGCGTCTACAGGATTAAAAGTCATTGACTACAGTTGCAAACTTCTTACAGGTAGCGATAAAGACCTTGGTGATGCGGTAATTGACGAATTGACTGGAATAGGAGTTGGGAAAATTATCCAATCAGCAGGAATTGCAGGAGAAGTTATAGGAGGTAGTTTAGATTTAGCTTCATCTACTAAGGATCTCATTGATTTATTTTTTGGGGAAGAGAAGCCGACAGAACCTTCTAAAACCAATTTTTTGCCTCAGATCCGAAAGTTTCTTGCTGATAAGACGGGTATTCCATTTGACTTCTGCGATAAACCTGCGACTACTCCTGTAACGCCTCCACCAACACCAACTTGTTCAAGCGCAGTCTTTTTTGGAGAAATCATCCCTGAACCCGTCCCCTATGGACAAACGGCACAATACAAAATCACATACTGCGATCCACGAATAGACAACATAATCGTAGAACTTGAGACAGCAAGTGGAACACAAACCAAAATCATTCCCATTTCCTCACCGAGTGGTACGGTAAGTGTTGGAGTACGAAACAAGCCAAACGCTTTTGGGGACTGTGGAGGCAGTTTTGATAACTCGATCGGTATGTATTTTAATGGTCTGACTGTTGTTGCTCGAGGAAGAAGTGGGAGTAGTGATTTAATTGGATTGGGGGATTTCATGAATTTTCGTGCTTCTGGTAACTTACGTAATGGGCCCCTTTCCAGTGCGTGTGATGCAGAGTTGGTTTAAGGGCGATATTGAATAAAAATTGTAAGGGCGGGTTCGCCGATCGCTCTTGCCACCCACCGATAATCTTGATAAACCCGCCCTTCCCAACCGATAAGTGCGATCGCCCTTAAAGAAATAAACTAATATCTACTCGGAAAAAATCGGCAAGTTTTCTGGCTTCATCGATTTCGAGATCCCTTTCACCAACAATAATTTTGTCAACCTCTGTTTCCGTTCCCAAAACTGGAATTAGATCGGATTTGTCCAAATCTCTCGCATCCATTAAATGTCGCAACATTGAGGCAGAGTCGCCTTTTGGAATTGGATAATTTTCTGCTTCAAATTTTTCAATCAGCGTTATCAAAAGCTCCAAAAATAGCTCTTCCTCCTGCGATCGCATGGGGCAGTGTTCCAGTTCGCAAGCAAGAGCGATCGCGGCCTCGTTTTCTGCGCCCGTTGCGATCGGTTTTGGTTGATACCGAACAAGTAAATCTGTATAATATTTTGCATCAAAAGTACGGATCATTTTTCCACTCATCCTTATCATATTCAGCGTGAGTCAGAACATATTTGATGTAGATTCTTTGAGAAACGTAAAGCAGATCGACAACCAGCCGATATCGATTGCCCTTAATATTAAATACTGTAAAATTTCCGACTGCCTCAGCTTTTGGATAAATCTGCTGAACATCAATTAGGTTCTGCCATTGGGCTTTAGTTGACACTCTATACCAGTCATAAAGTGCATCACAGGAATCGGCATGGCTTTCACAGAAATCTCGCAGGATTTTTCGGCTGATAACACGCATTACACCCTTGTTTTCCAAACTACAACAGACTTGGCTCTGGTCATATTATAAACGGTTTTGAAGAACTTGCCCTTCCCAATAAAACAGCCGATCGCACTTTTTTGTGCAAGGGCGATCGCGCTTTTTTGCATAACTCCTAACTTCAATCCAACCGGATTAATTTAACCAACAAACTCATGATTTCTCCATGTTGCGGTGTAATAATGATGCGATCGTCGGGAATGGCGATCGGATGAGTCCAACGAACAGCTTCCTCGTACCGCAGTGCGTGTAGTTGGTGGATAGTTCGGCGTACTCCCAGCGGTGAACCGATGATAATATGACGGACTGCTTCGCGTGAGCCCTCAAAGGTTTGGTTGGTTAAAACATTGGGCGATGTTTGGTTCGATGATGAATCTTGCAACATAGCTGTGACGAATAATTTTGGATAGGTTTGATGCTTTGTCACGGTAAAACCGCGTACAATAACAGATTGAAGAAAAGACAGCAATTCCCCTACAGCACAAGTGGCTTAGCTGGTGCTGTCTAAATCTCTATTGTTTAAATCTAAATTAATTTAGGGCTGGTGTCAATTATTTTAGATAAAACATAAATAAATTAATATAAGTTAACAAATAGCCTATGGAAATCTCAGAAAGAGCCGAGCGATCGCCCCTAATGCGACTGAGAGTTCAGCGGTTTATGACTCAAAAGCAGCTAGCAGAAGCACTTGGAGTTACGGAAGCGACAGTCAGCAACTGGGAAGCGGGGCGATCCGTACCGAAACTAACGCCTGTTCAATACAAGAAATTGCTAGATATTCTGCAAATTACCTCTGCTGAATTACCAGACCAATTTGGTTATCCTAATGAACTTGATGGATAAAATCGAGATCGACAGAGAGTTGCTGATTCGTATCAGCTTTTTCGCTCGATCGCCAGTTAGGCACGCAGCACCGACTTCGCTTTTTGCAAATAATCCCGCCGATCTTCGAGGCCGTTGTAACCCCCATTCACGCGCAAGGTGACTGCTTCGAGGTCATCTCGATCGGCATAGTCGTTGAGGTGTCGGGTATCCCAGTACCAGCCTGCGACCCAAATCGCAAACGGAATCTGTGCGACGAGTTGGGGTTGAGCTATAAAATCCTTATCCATAGCCTTAGAAAACTCGGCGTAGTTCGATCGCCCAGTCAGTTGCATTAACCCCCGTCCCTTAAAGCGTGCGCCGTCGCCCGGTTGAGTGTTACCCAAATCGTCCCGTCCCTCGTAGTCTTGACCAGAAGCATATTCTTCCATTGCATTGAAACAGTCTGATTCATGAGCAACCTGAGCAATGAAATGGCAGATGCGCAGGGGAGTATTAATCTGATAGTAATTAAGAACCTCGTTGAGGCTGGGGGCCAGTTGTCGCAGGCGATCGCTCGGTGCCTTCGATCCGGCAATCTGAATCAGTTGCTCGCCCGTCATATATTGGGCGCTGGCCGTGGGACTCGCAGCCGTAGCCGTACCAGAGGCGAAGAGAGTTTGAGCTGTTTGGACTGGTGCAGTTTGAGCTGGTGCAGTTTGAGCTGGTGCGTTTTGGGCGGATGTACCCGGTGGGTTATTGCCGTAAAACAGCCGTCCCCAGCCGGTTTTCGGACCATCTGCCGTCCAGCGACAGGTCAATTCCCGGCGAGAATAGGTCAATCCGCCGCCCTCTTCAGAAGCGTAGCCGTCCAACAAATTGCCGAAGGGATCGTTGATAATGTAATCGCCGCCTGCCGTGCGACCGATCGCCACAATCATATGTCCGCCAGAAGGTGCTTCCGGTGGCCCGTGATGCAGAATACCAATGACAGCAGGCAGTCCACTGGCTAGCGATTTATCCAGATCGTCAAAATCGAGATTGGTATTCCAGGTTGATTGAATTTTCAGTTCTGCCAGCGCCTGAGTTTGGGCGCTATGGTCGGTGGTATCGCCATACTTAATCACGTACTGGAAGTAATTGTCATCCCCAGAAATGTTTGCCCCCAGGAACTTAGCCACCATCGCACAACTGGAGGTATTGCAAGTTCGGTAGGGTTGCTCCATATTGTCTCGTTGGGAGAAAAAGGGAACGGGAAGTTGAATTGCGCCGTTGCTTGCCACCGGGGCAGAGGGAGCCGGAGGAGCGCTCATCATCGGACTTGGGGCGGGGGTCGTTGCACCCATCATCGGTGCGGGAGCAGCAGAGGTCGCCATCATCGGGCTGGGAGCGGGGGCCGTTGCACCCATCATCGGTGCTGGCGCAGCAGAGGGCATCATGAAATTGGCGGGACTAGACCCGTTATTGCCAACGATCGCGACATCGGGTGCGCTGACAAACCAGACGTTGCGGTTTTCAGGGCCGAGTCCGCGATCGATCGCCACTTGCAGGTGATTGTTGTCAGCTTGAGCATAGGACATCAAGCCAAAGCTGTTGCCGCCACCGACCCAAATCTTATAGTTATCGGGCAACAATGATGAATGTTGGGGACTGAGCTTGAATTCGGTATTCTGGCGAACTTGGAGAATGCCCGCAGCCCCTGCGGCAGGAAGGGCGGGAGCCGGAGTCCCCCAAAGCTGTTGCTGTTGCTGTTGGGGGGGCCGGACGGGTTCGGGTCGATCGAACAGGGTTTTATCGGTGGCGACAGTGTTGGCTGTCTTAATAATTTGCTTGATTTGCTCGTTTTCTTTGGCTTGCTGTTGCTGCAACGTCGCGATGTAGTTTTGTACGTCGTTCTTGATGATGCTTTCGACCCGGGTGGCAAAGTTCGCGTAGCCGTCGATATGTTCGACCAGGTTGTCGTAGGAACCACTCAATTGCACGTACTGCCAGCCTTCAGCCTTGAGGTCTTCTGCCATTTTGCGATAATCTCGCCAGCGATCGCCATAGCGATGAAACTCATCTAGCGCCGCACTGACGGCAATCACCTGACTTAAGAAAAAGGGGACGTAAGGAAACCAATCGCGGAAGAAGGCATTATCTTTAGACAGTTGCATATTAATCCCCACCAGAGCAGGCAGCACCACCCCGCTAATAATCGTCGTCAGACGCAATCGGTAGTGCATCCGGCGGCACTGATCCGCTTTTTTATCCGCCCACACTACCTGATCGATCCAGCGCTGTTTGAGCGACTGTTTGTAGAGGTTGGGGAGTTTCAACTGTTCGACTAAGCTTCCCAACTCTTCGCGCAGGTATTGTTCGTAGGTCTTTTTCTTAGCCATCGGGATGTTCTGTTAGAGAGTAGAGGGTTGGGGTACATCTGAGGTTAGGCAAAATCCGCATAGGCGACCCATCTTTTAGGTCGATCGAGATGCTCATCAGAAAATCATAGCTAGAGACAGACACTGAAGAGCTTAATTTTTGGAGGAGGCATTCAGTCCCGGATTTCCGACACTCAACCCAGTCAGCATGATTAATTTTCAACTTTTAACTTTCAACTTTCAACTTTTCAAGCGGTAAATGGTACTCTGTCCACCGTAGTAGCCGTCAAAATCCGTATCGCTTTCCCACAAAAAGCAAGCTCTAGAGGATGAGTTGGAGAGGACTCGACTGCAACAATCGGTCAGTCCAATCCCAATGTGTGCTTCCCCATTCGCAACCACCAAATCGCCCGCTTTCGACGATTCTCTCGACACCAGTTGTCCTCGCCCTTGTTTGAGCGCGTCCAGGACTGCGGGAACGTAATTGGGATTGCTGCCAAGTTGGCTGAGACCTGCATCCTGCATGACTTTGTTGACCGTCCAGGCGCAGGCGTTGTTGCCGCCATCAGGGCCGTCGGCCGTAGACATTCCCCGCAGTTTGAGGGTGGAGGCGAGGATGCGAGCATTCAGGTCGGCGATCGCGGTTTGCGGCATCGGGGCGCTGGCAGAGGGGGCTGCTGCCAACGCGGCAGGAGGCTGGGCAAAAGCCATTGGAGTCGGTGCGGGTGGAGGCGCAAACGCGGCGGGAGGCTGGGCAACAGTCGGCTGAGGCATTGGGGCACTCGGTGCGGGTGGGGGTGCAAAGGCGGCGGGAGGTTGGGCGAACGCGGTTTGCAGCATCGGGGTATTCTGAGGGGGGACTGGTGCGATCGCGTACCCTGTAGCGTTTCCTGGAGCATTGAACGCAGCAGGTTGCGCTGGGATTCCCATTGCTCCAAAGCCATTGTTAGGGGGGTTGGCAGCCCCGTAAGGCGGCAGTTGAGGCCCAGGAGTGCGCTGTGCAAACAAGGTTTTATCGGTGGAAACCTTCTCGGCGGTTGTCAGGATTTGCTTGATTTGTTCTTGCTCCTTAGCCTGTTTTTGTTGCAACGTCGCGATATAGCTTTGTACGTCATTCTTAATCAGACTTTCGATCCGACCTGCAAACAGGGTATAGACATCTTGGTGGGTTGTAGATTCCTTGTTCTCAGTCGGCGGTTTGAGGGCTTTCCAGTCTTCGACATTGACTTCGGACATCCGACTGCGCGACAGGGGAGGCGGACTATCGTCTTCTTCGTGGGTTTTGTAGCGATAGGGGCCGCTCAATTGCAGGTATTCCCAGCCTTCTGCTTTGAGCTCTTCGGCTAGTTTTCGGTACTCGCGCCAGCGATCGCCAAAGCGCAAAAATTCTTCCGTTGCCGCACTGACTGCGATAATTTGGCTCAAGACAAACGGGACGTAAGGAAACCAAAAGCGAAAGTATTCATTATCTTTGCCCAGTTGAAAGTTAATTCCAACTAGGGCAGGCAACAGTACACCACCGACGATCGTCGTCAGGCGCAAGCGATAGTGCCAGCGTCGGCATTGTTCGGCTTTCTTATCCGCCCAAACCACTTGATCGAGCCAGCGACTTTTGAGCGACTGTTTGCAAAGATCTGGTAGCTCCAGTTGCTCGACCATATCGGTCATTTCTTGGCGCAGGTAGTCGTAATACGAGGTCTTTTTCGCCATGTGGACTTCTGTTTGCACTATATTGTTTAGATCCGCATCGTGGCTGCGAAATCCGAGTTGTTCACCCCCTTTATTTCACGAGGCAGCAGTTCGATAGCGCAAGCGCTTTGTTAGTTCGACTGATGACCAACGACTGGAATCCTATGAACTATCCCTCTTCTGTCACTCTCGCAAAACTGGCGTTGCTGAATACAGGTATGAATTCAAGTCCACCACCAATTCAGAACAGCCAATTTATTCGTCTACTAGAGAGTTGCTGACGACAATATTGATGTTTTATGGCTTCTTGAGTAAGTTTTATTAGACAAATATATTGTACCATAGGTAGATGACAAAGCAATCATTAAGCCGTTAGTCATTTAAATTTATTGCTTCAACCCCTTACAGTATGGGGCGTGGTCTACAAATAGTGCAGTTTGAATGTCGAACAGCTTATTTATAATTCAGTGCTTAGTCAATCAGTTGGAAAAGTAAACACTGTATGGGTTCACGGGGTGACAACCCCGTCAAATTCCGGATCTTCCCAAAAATCGGTGTACCAGATGGCGCACTGGCAGTTTAGCGCCAGTTTAGATGTTGTTCGAGTCCCATCCAATCCGATCGCGTGACTTACCAAAATCCCAGACATTTCTGGAGAAATCCAGAAATAGCTAAGTAAGTCCAGGCTTTCGTTATTAGCTAGACAGACGGGAATCCCCACACTATACCGCCTCGGTTAGTGTGGGATGAAAGGCGTGTGAGGTGAGGATTCCATCTGTTCACAATCTCAAAGCATAGCTTTGAGTAGTGGGCGGATGGATG
>NZ_JBGJZU010000036.1:45457-60197 GCF_041354475.1 Microcoleus sp. | reverse complement strand
ATCCCGAACCACAACCAGAGACTAAAACCACCTCTAATCCCCCCCCTTACCAAGGGGGGGCTAGGGGGGGTTTAAATCCCGAACCACAACCAGAGACTCAAACCCCCCCAACCCCCCCTTATCAAGGGGGGGCTAAGAATAGTCCTAATTCCCCTCCACAACCAGAGACTAAAACCACCTCTAATCCCCCCCCTTACGAAGGGGGGGCTAAGAATAGTCCTAATTCCCCTCCACAACCAGAGACTCAAACCACCTCTAATCCCCCCCCTTACCAAGGGGGGGCTAGGGGGGGTTTAAATTCCTTAAAACTACCAGAAAACCCCATCCAACGCCTAGGAATTCAGCACAGTTTCCCCGACTGGATAATCGAAATGTGGATCGAAGAACTAGGCGAAACCGAAACAGAACAACTCTGTGAATGGTTCAATCAATCCCCCACAATTGACCTCAGAATCAATCCTTTAAAAAGCACAATTGACCAAATCGAAACCGCCTTCCAAGCCCAAAACATCAGCGTTAGCAGAATCCCACACTTACCCCAAGCCCTAAGACTCAACAGCAGCAGTGGCGCAATTCAAAACCTCCCCGGATATAGCGAAGGTTGGTGGACCATCCAAGATAGTAGCGCTCAATTAGTCACCCATTTACTCGATCCGCAACCGGGGGAAACCATCATTGATGCGTGCGCCGCACCGGGAGGAAAAACTACCCATATTGCCGAATTAATCGCAGATACAGGTACGATTTATGCCTGCGACAAAACTGCAAATAGACTCAAAAGACTTAAAGAAAATGCAGACAGACTCCAGATGAAATCAATCCAAATTCATACCGGAGACAGCCGCCATTTTCCTGAGTTTATTAACCTAGCAGACAGAGTTTTATTAGATGCACCTTGTTCGGGCCTGGGAACCCTCCACCGTCGCGCCGACGCCCGTTGGCATCACACAGCGGAAAATATCCAACAACAATCCCAACTGCAATCGGAATTGTTAGCAAATTCAGCGACATTTGTCAAGTCCGGTGGCGTATTAGTTTACGCAACTTGCACGATTCATCCTTTAGAAAATGAACGAGTTGTGCGATCGTTCTTAGACAGCAATCCTGAATGGCAAATCGAACCGCCCACCATAGATTTACCAGTACAGCCATCACCGGAAGGATGGGTAAAAATTTGGCCCCATCGCCATCAAATGGACGGCTTTTTTATGGTGCGGTTAAAACGAGGTGAGAAACCAGGACTTTAGTCCTTATTGTGGCGGTTCTGGATAATTATTCGGTTGTTGATAACCAGGATCTTGCCACTCGCGATGCCTAGGTTCAGGATTAGGATTGTAAGGGACGATCGCACCATCATCATTCACAATCATGCCACGAATAATCCGATTTGGCTCCACCCGTTTGGGCTTAATACTACCTTTGCGGCCCTCCAACTTCGGCAACTTGGGAAATTCCTCAACCGGCATTCCCTTGACAGCTTGACTCATAAAATCGCGCCAATTGTAAGCAGCCGTACCGCTAGTTCCCCCGGTGGGATAGTTGTCATCATTCCCTAACCAAACCCCAGTCACAACCTGGGGAATGTAACCAATAAACCACAAATCCCTGACTTTTTCCGAAGTACCGGTTTTGCCCGCTACAGCGCGATCGTTTAAAGCCGCAGGGCCACCTGTACCCCCCTGCACCACACCCTGCAACATCCAAGTAGTAATAGCAGCACTATCCTTATCCAAAACCTGCTTCGGTTTAAAATTAGCCTGATAAATCACATCTCCTCGTTGATTAATCACGCGACTAATACCGTGGGCTTCAATAAAATTACCCTGGGCCGCCAAAGTCCCGTAAGCATTAGTTAACTCCAGCAAATTCACCTCAGAAGAACCCAAAGCCAGGGAATAAATAGGGCTCAATTTAGATTTAATTCCCATATCGTGGGCTAATTTGATTACAGGTTCAAACCCGACATCCATCAACACCTTGACAGCCACCACATTCACCGAACTCGTCAAGGCATCAGAGATCGATCGCCAACCGCTAAACTTTTTGCCATAATTATTCGGTTGATAGCCATCGATAATAATTGGTTCGTCTTCATAGCTATCATAAGGCGAAAAACCAGCCCCCATCGCCGTGGCATAAACTAACCCCTTAAAAGTCGATCCGGGCTGACGCAAAGCCTGAGTAGCGCGATTAAACTCACTTTCCTGAAAATTTCCACCTCCTACCAGGGCCTTCACTTCCCCAGTTTTAGTATCCATAGAAACTAAAGCCGCCTGTTCAAAACCCTGACGGCGGCCATCAACTTCGATCGCACTTTTAATCACCTCTTCAGCGATTTTCTGCCACTGCAAATCCACCGTCGTCTCAACAGTCAAACCACCAGCTTCCAAAGCATCCTGAGAAACATAGCGTGGCAATTCCTTTCTAATGTAACTAGCAAAATAAGGCGCAGTCACTTTAAAACGCTTTGGTGGACTTTGTTTAACAGTCAAAGGTTCCGCCATCGCTTCCTTAGCTTGAGCCTCAGTAATTACCTTCGCTTCTTGCATTTGTTCCAGCACAAGATTGCGGCGCTTCTTCGCAAAATTCGGATTAACCAAAGGCGAATATTCGCTCGGTGCCGGAGGCAAACCCGCCAAAGTTGCCATTTCGGCCAAAGTCAATTTATCAACGGTTTTGCTAAAGAAAACCCAAGCTGCATCCGCTACTCCGTAAGAATCAGAACCCAAATAAACCAGATTCAAGTATCGTTCTAAAACTTGTTCTTTACTCAACTCTCGCTCAATTTTCTGAGCCAAAAGAGCCTCCCGCAGCTTCCGTCGAATACTTCTTTCCTGATTGAGAAAAACAACGCGAGCTAATTGTTGGGTAATGGTACTGCCACCCTGGACCAAATCTCTCGCCAGTAAATTAGAAACAATCGATCGCACAATACCTTGATAATCCACACCGCGATGTTCGTAAAAACGGCGGTCTTCTATAGAAATAAAAGCTTTAATCAACAGATCGGGAATTTCTTTAAGTTTCAACTTATCTCTAGTTGCAGGCCCCGATTGCAACAAAATCGTATTATCGGTAGCCTTAATTGTCAGCGTCCCATCGCGGTTAAAAGCTGACAAATCATTAACATCCGGCAAACTTTTATCTAAGGTGTGCAAAATCCACAAACAGTAGATTAAAGCGCCACCGCCAATACTAGCAACACCGATTCCTACCCAAAATTTAGGGCCACGGGACAGCAGTTTTTTCAACTTTCCCTGTAGTTTCCTATTTTCGGCTAGTTCGATATTTTCCCCTAGTTCATTATTTTCCCCTAGTTCGTTATTTTCTGCTAGTTCATTATTTTCTGCTATGTCGGTACTTGCGGGTAATTGGCTACTTGCCGATTTTTTAGGCAATTTAGCATCCAACAAATTCAGCCCAGGTTGGAACAATGCTTTTCCCTTTGCTTGCCAACTGGTAACTTTATCTTCAATTTCCAACCACACTATTAAACGCTTCAACCCTTCCCAATCGCGCTTAACTATGGGATAGTTATCAGTTTCCTGTTCTAATTCCGACTCTGTTGGAGGTGCTGGATCTTCTGGTGCCAGATACTCCCATTCTTCCGCCGTTGTCCGTGTAGAAAATTCCGCCTCCGATGACGGCGATTCGAGTTCATTGTCCTCTGCTGTCTGGGGCGATTCTGCATGGGAATTGCCACTTATTGCGTTAGTGACTTTGCTCAACTTATCTTTGATGTTTGAGAAAAATTCTGCCACGTTTAGACCTTCACACCTCATCAATTTAAATTAAAAATTAAAAACTAAAAAGGCTATTCCTTTTCAATTTTTAATTTTTAACTTGACATTTTTCTTCAATACAATTGCACTGATTTTTGACTGCGGGATTTTGGATTAAAAATTATTTAATTCAAAAGTGCCAACTCACAAATTTGCTTAAGCAGCATGACCAAGTGCCAAAGCTGCTACCAGCATACCCAACACCAGGAAAGGCTGAGCACTTGCCTGATATTTAACATCATTTTCCAGAGGATTCCGTAAAAAATACATATCCTGAAAAGTGATTTGGGGCACAATCAGCAGCAGGAGAATGACAGCGTACAGATTTTGGTGGATGCTAATCAAGTAACCTGCAATCCCGGCTTGAAATATGTCGATCATCAACACGCAGATCCAAGCTGCGGTGCCGATGCCAAACATCACTGGCAAAGATTTTAACCCTAATTGGCGATCGCCCTCAACACTTTTAAAATCATTAACGATCGCAATTCCCAGCCCAGCCAAACTGTAAAACAGGGTCAAAATCATAATCGTGGGATCTAGTTTACCAAACAAAGCTTGACCCGCCCACCAAGGCAAAGCAATGTAACTAGCACCCAGGGCATAATTTCCCAACCAGCCATTCTGCTTGAGTTTCAACGGTGGCGCAGAGTAGATGTAAGCTAAAAATGCGCCGACGAGAGTCAAAACAGTCATAGTGGGAAATTCATGACCAGCCCACAAGTCTAGAGCATAAGCGATGCCGATGCCTGCGGCTAATAATACCAAAATTTGCGCGACTACTTCGGGAATGGAGATCAGCCCGGAGGGAATTGGACGGTAGGGTTCGTTAATGGCATCAATTTCGCGATCGTAGAAATCGTTCAAAGTTTGAGTATAACCAGTCAGCAACGGGCCTGACATCAACATACAAGCTGCGGCGATCGCAAAATTTTCGAGATTCCAGGTATAGTGACCAGAAGAGGCCGCCCCGCACACCACGCCCCAAATCAGGGGAATCCAGGTAATCGGCTTCATCAGTTGCAAGCGAATCTTCCAAATGGAAGTTTCCCCGGTAGCAGCCCCTTTCATACCCAACAGTTGCCTAGTTTTGGCATTCCGGTTGTCTGTAGCTGCACTTTCTGGGGATTCTGGGGAAATTGGGGATGGAGGAGAGTCAGACATAAATGTGATTTTAGGGGTATCCTACTGTCGTGTCGATCGGCGTTGCCATAATAATTCTGTAGAATAGCATCAATATTCCAAGCATTGTGTAGTCCAGGATTTTTAGATACCCGACTTCGCAGAAGTTGTCGGGGATCTGGGTATTATATTTTTTGAGGTGGGGTTAACTATGCTAGTTTTCAGTCATCCCATCTGACAAAAAGTCTGGCAAAAAATTAGAATCTAAAACCTCAGCAGAAGTGTAAACACACCATTGCGGAAATGTCTCTAGGGACAATCCAGTTTCAGCACTTGCTTGTTCTATTGCATCCGAATAGCATTCAGAAAACACTTCTTCCAGATAGGGTTTGAGACTGGGGGAATCCTGGAGACTTTTGCGAAGGCGTCTACGGTGTTCGGCTATGGTACCTTTCCAACTACCGCTTCTGCGATCTGGTTGAAATTCCCACTTTAGCAAGTGCATCAGAAGTACCACAAGATTACTCTCCAAACTCCGCCGTTCAGTTCGCCCCATGTCTTCTATTTGTTCAATCATATTTTCCCAGTCAATGTTTGAATAATCGCGAAGCCGCAACTTTTCCACGGTTGTTTCAATCCATTTTAGGTAGTCTCGATCGTACAAATTTTGTAGATTAACATCGAGTTTTGCCATCGTCATATTTTTTAGAGTCGAGGATGTACAGATAACTAACATAAATGGCGGTAGGAATCAAAAGGCAGCCCCGTGCGTCGCTTCACCTCAACAACAGATTTATATTCGCCTTTAATCTGCCTTTCTGTAACTATTTTCTCTGCTACAACTCTGTCTAAGCCACTGGCTATTAATTCCTCCACCGAAAATACATTTAATCGTTTCCAAGTAAAACTTACTTCTTTGCGATAATTATAGCTAAAGCAAATCATCGGGGCGATGCGTCTGACGTGACTAGCTGGAACTCCTGCTATTTCTGACAACTCTTCGGCGTGAGTAAAAATATATCCTTCATTTTGCAAAGATTCAATATCATTAGCATAGACGATTGGCAATCCCAAGACTCTCACCAAATCATCTTTGGTACACTCATTAATATCTATTTTGCCACGTATATTTGCCAACTCTTCTGCACTTGTTGCACTCGCAGGAACCAGTAAACCTCTGGGTGCTGTTTTGATGAGATAGCGTTTTTTCAAAGAAAATGCAGTGACAATTTGAGCTATCCAAACCAGCAGGCCCAAATTAGCTGAAGCCGATAGCGCTACTGCGGCTAAAGTAAAGCCCGCGCCCCACCCGATCCAACTGCGAATATTTGTTTTTTGGCCTGCATAGACGATCGCCAATCCGCCGAAGTAGGGAATAAAAGAATACCACACCCAATAGGGAGTTTGACGCAGCCAGTGTAAATCTTGAAACACTTTAATTTTATCCTTAAACAGTTGTTATTTTACACTCATTCTTATCCCACTCTTTGAAGGGCGGGTTTCCTGCTTCCTTCTTCCTTCATAATTAATTACAAATCTCGCAGCAGTTTGAGTCGTTTTTCTTCATATTCTTCTGCCGTAATTGCACCCATATCATAAAGTTTTTTGAGATCGGCGATCGCCCCAGTGACATCTGTTGCCGATCGCAGGAAGCGGCCCGATTGCAACATACCTGGATTGTACTGTGCTTGAAAAGCTGGTTCCGACATCAGTAGCAAGCCGAGAAAATCAAAAAATGCGATTACTGAGGGAATGAATGTCAGAGAGAATAGCAAGTATAATACCCCGGCTAAATTATTTCCCAAATAAAACTTGTGGGCTCCAAAGCCTCCTAAAAAGAAAGCCAACAAAACTGCTACTGTTTTATCTTTAACCATTTTTTTGTGTACCCCATTTTTTAAGTGTCACTGCAACTACCTGGCTGGGTAATCTTACTAATCTTGACTCATTTATTTTTAGATGTACGAAACTTAGATGTCGCAAAATACAGCAAAACTATACCTGTTTGAGCTTCGAGAATCACCAAGTAGCCTCTCCAGAAATAATTGAGTTCGGTTGCTGAATTCAGAGAAAATAATAAAAGACCGAAGGCTGCGTAGGGTAAGAAACGCATCCAAGTCCGCGTTCCGTCTAACTTGTGGCTATTAAAATTGCTCATTGGGTAAAAGCCAGATTCTTACTTAAGATCTACAGAAAAATTGGCGAGATTGTCAAGTTGTGTCCTGTACGATCGCGCCAGCTAAAAAGCACCGACCAAGATCTAACTCCAATGTTAACGCAAGTTTTTCCGCTCAGCTTGAGACATGGCATCCTAAGCAGCCTAGAGTGCTTAGGATATTTGCCAAAACAGCAAGGGGAATTAACAATTATTCACAAAAGCCCGAATTAACTCCCGCCGCCCAAAAGAAACAGACTCAGGAGAGTGCCACTATTCCAGAGACTGTGGAGTAGCATGGGAGCAAGGAGATTGCGCGATCGCGTGTACACAAATCCCAACACCGCCCCCAAAGTCGCCAAAGGCAGAATTTCCGACACGCTCAAGTGAGCCACAGCAAACAACAAAGCAGAAGTAGCGATCGCCCCCCAAACAGGCAAATAGCGAGTCAGAGAAGGCAACAGAAAGCCCCGAAACATAATTTCCTCAAAAACCGGAGCCGCGATCGCCGCCGTGGCAAAAAACACAGCCAAAGCCAGGTTATCCTTACCTTCAAGGACGATCGGCAAAATCGGATTACTACCACCTTGTCCCTGCCATAATTGCTGATTGATCAGCGACACCAAAACTACCAAAGGTAAAGCCACAAAATAGCCACCAAAACCCCACCAAAACCAATTTCCCCGCCAATTAATCCGAAACCAACTTTCAGGTAAAGGCAAAAAAGACCTTACCGAAAAATACAATACAGAAAGTCCCCCCGCCGACAATAATAGATAAGTAGCAAAGATATAAAAAGCCTTACTACGCGGGTCAAAACTAGCAGGATTTAAGTGGAGAACCGACAGAGAAAGTGGCAGCAAAAAATAGGGGATCAAGATTTGTCCCACAAAGAAAAAGCCGACCACAAGGACCTGCCAAACAATCTCGCCATCCCAAGGAACATCCCAACTCAAGCTAGAATTTTGAGCCAAAATTGGTCCAGAACCAGTTGGTTGTAACTGCTTTCGTTGCAACAACCACTGCACGGTCAAACCAGCCAACAACACCGTACCTATACAAAGTCCGATCCCCGGAATTCCAATCACAATCGCCAACTTTTCCACAGAATCTTCAGCGATGATTTGTTCCGTAGATTGCAGCGATGCCAGGTCTTGAGAGCGCTCCTGTAACTTATAAAGTTGAGCCAGGGTACGATAGCGAAACCAACCATCTAAAGACTTTTGAATGCTCGATTCAGCATCGGGTAAAAGTTGAGGTGGATTGCTCCAAATTCCCTTTAAAACCGGAGCAGCTTGAGTGGAAGGGTCAGCATTAGTTTGAGTCTTGTATCTATCGATTAAATCTTGCCAAGTTTGCAGAGCTATATCAACTTTACCCGTACTAGCCTGCAAAATTCCCACCCGCAAGTCAAGCTCGCTTTGCAAGGTTGACAACTTGTTGATGGAGTCTTCCAGAGCATTATTCTGAGCAAATTTTATTTTTTTGGCAGTAACATCTGAAGAAGCGTTTGGAGTTTCAACTTGTTTAAATTGTGCTTGAGTTGTGCTGAGAGTTTTCTGAGTCGAGGTTCGCGCCTCTTGATACTGAGCTAAAGCAGTATCTAAAGGAGCGGAACCGATAATAGTGTTACGAGCTGAACTTAAATTAGAATTAGAATTATTTTCCCCTTGCCACTCCGAAGCATGAAGCAGTAAATTTGTCTGATAGAGTTCCAGCCGACTTTGAATTTGTGGCTCATTCCAGCTAGCAAGTAAAGACAAACCGACCAAGGCGATCGCGATCGCTGTTAAAATACCTAAAAATATCCGCTTTAGTGTCATTATGCCTGTTCCGTCCGGCGCGTATCCGTGCCTAAGTCTATTTCGTCTTTAATCATAGGCGGTTGTTAGCGAGAGTGTCCCCGGAACTGGTAAAATTTTTAGTGGCTCATCTTTTGAATCGTTTTAAGCCCCAGATTTATGCCCAGGCTAAATCTAAAATCTAAAATCTAAAATCTAAAATCGAATGACTACTCGCGTTATCTTAGTCCGTCACGGCCAAAGCACTTACAATCAAGAACGCCGTATCCAAGGCCGTTTGGATAAATCAATTTTGACAGAAGCAGGGCGCACCGCAGCCCTTCAAGTAGGCGAAACGCTCAGCAGTATCACCTTTGATGCCGTCTACAGCAGTCCCCTGCAACGAGCCAAAGAAACAGCAGAAATTATCATTTCGCGCTTGACAAATCCGCCACAACTCCAACCAACAGATCAATTGATGGAAATCGATTTACCTCTGTGGGAAGGAATGCTACGTCAAGATGCGATCGACCAATTTCCAGAAGCCTATAAATCTTGGCAGCAACATCCAGACAAATTTTCGATGAAACTGCCATCAAACGAAGCAGAAATCGAACACTTTCCCGTATTGGCAATTTTTGCTAACGCTCGGAATTTTTGGAAAGAACTATTATCTAATCATAGTTCCGGCACAATTCTAGTAGTAGCCCACAATGGCATAAACCGCGCTCTGATTGCCACAGCATCGGAAATTGCTCCCGCTTACTATCAATCTATTCAGCAGTCAAATTGCGGGATTAGCATTATCAATTTTGGAACTTCTCCTGTTTCCACCAGTGAGCAAGGTGAGCAGCAACAGAAAGTGGCAGTTCAACTAGAATCCCTGAATTTAACAGCTCACACAGGAGAAATTTTTCCCAAGCCTAGGGATGGAAATCGCGGGCCACGTTTATTGCTGGTACGTCACGGCGAAACAGACTGGAACCGAGCCGGTAAATTTCAAGGACAAATAGATGTACCGCTCAATGATAATGGTCGCGCACAGTCTGGCAAGGCGGCAGAATTCCTGAAGAATGTAAAATTAGATTTTGCCATCAGCAGTTCGATGTTGCGCCCCAAGGAAACAGCCGAAATTATCCTCCAATATCACCCAGACTTGAAGTTAGAACTCCGCGATGAGTTAAGAGAAATCAGTCACGGATTGTGGGAAGGAAAATTTGAGTCAGAAATAGAATCATCCTATCCAGGTTTGCTGCAAGAATGGAAGACATCTCCTGAAAATGTGCAAATGCCAGAAGGGGAAAATTTACAAGAAGTTTGGGAAAGAGCGATCGCCTCTTGGCGAGATATAGTACAATCGGTTTCTGGTACAGGGATTGTGGTTGCTCATGATGCAATTAACAAGGCAATTCTCTGTCATTTGTTCGGCTTAGGACCAGAACATTTCTGGAAGTTCAAACAGGGAAATGGTGCGGTTAGCGTGATAGATTATCCCCACGGTCCAGAAGGTTTGCCAGTATTGCAGGCGATGAATGTGACAACTCATTTGAGTGGTAGTGTTTTTGACCAAACCGCGGCGGGTGCACTGTAGAAATCAACAGTTAAAACTTGAATTATCAGAAAAATGAGGTATGGTTAGTAATCGATAATTCGTTATCATCCGCATACCTCACTTTTCTCTTTCTCTGTGCTCTCTGCGCTCTCTGTGGTTAAATAATTCTTAATGGATTTTTACTTAGGCATAGATTTTGGTACAACAGGAGTGCGATCGACTGCGATCGACTCCAGTCGCAATATACATAGTGAGAGCAAGTATGATTTCACTCACCATGAGGAACCAGCATCGGAATTGCCATCGCGCTGGGAGAATGCCCTCTGGGCGGTAATCGAGCAAATTCCCTTAGCCATTCGCCGTCAGATCCGGGCGATCGCCCTTGATGGCACTTCCTCCACGGTGATGCTATGTGATACCAAAGGTATACCCGTAGATGAACCGATTTTATACAACGATGGACGCGGTGTGGCGGTACTTGATCGACTGCGGGCGATCGCACCAGCCCATCACACAGTATTAAACGCCACATCAAGTCTGGCAAAACTCCTGTGGTGGTTAGAGTGCAAGGAAAAAGACACAGCCCCTAGGGAGTGTGTTCAAACCTTCAAACCCGGAGATCCCCCCCAGCCCCCCTTAACAAGGGGGGGGAATTCACTCAAAGTCCCCCTTATTCCCCCCTTGGGGGGGGCTGGGGGGGGTGGGGATTTAGGGGGATATCCGGTGCAAACAGCCCCAAGGTTTTTCCTGCATCAAGCGGATTGGTTGGCCTTTTTGCTACACGGAAGATTGGGAATTAGCGACTATCACAATGCTCTGAAATTGGGTTACGATGTTGCCAATTTGTGTTATCCCAATTGGCTGACAGAGGGAATTGCGGGTGTTTCTGGGTCGATCGCCCCTATATTACCCCAAGTTGTCGCACCCGGAACAGCGATCGGACCTGTGACAGCAGAAATAGGCGATCGATTTGGCTTTCCCCGCGACTGTATCGTTTGTGCTGGTACTACTGATAGCATTGCAGCATTTTTAGCTAGCGGTGTCAATTCTCCAGGGGAAGCAGTAACTTCTCTCGGTTCAACTTTAGCCCTCAAACTGTTAAGTTATACCCGTGTAGATGATGCCACCTACGGAATTTATAGTCATCGTTTCACCTCCCCTTCACAAGGGAGGGCTGGGGGGGTGTTGTGGTTAGTGGGAGGCGCTTCTAATACCGGAGGTGCTGTGCTGCGTCACTTTTTTACTGATAGTGAATTGGACAAGTATAGCCAACAAATTGACCCCCATCGACCGAGTTTCCTGGATTATTATCCATTGTTAAAAAAAGGCGATCGTTTTCCCAATAATGACCCAAATTTGCTCCCTAGATTAGAACCTCGTCCTGCTGATGCTGTGGAGTTTTTACATGGTTTGCTAGAAAGTATAGCCCGGATTGAATCGCGGGGATATGAATTATTGCAGCAGTTTGGTGCAACTCCTTTGACAAAGGTTTATACGGCTGGTGGTGGGGCAAAAAATCAGGTTTGGGGTGAGATCAGAAAGCGTTATTTGAAAGTTCCTGTGGTAACTCCGGTTCATACTGATGCTGCTTATGGAAGTGCATTATTGGCAATGACAGTTGACGGTTGACGGTTGACGGTTGACAGTTGACAGTTGATAGTTGACAGTTGACAGTTGACAGTTTGAACAATACCGATGCAACCGAAAACGATAATACCCTTCGACTACGCTCAGGGTAATCATTGCGGTTCCTGAGCGTAGTCGAAGGGTCGAAGGGTCTTCTTCCTTCTATCCTTTACATCCGTTACATCCGTTACAAAATCCGTTGCCGAACTTCCTTCTACTTATAAATCTTCTGAATAGTCCGATCGCACTTAAGTTCAATTGCCAAATCCACTCTAGCCCCACTAGCAACTATGGACTTAATAAATAACTCTGGATGCAGCGCTTTCCAAAAATATTCCACAAACTGATTAATTTCCAACTCAGTCATTCCTGACTTTCCCCTCGCCATCATTTCCTGTTCCGCTTGATTGCGCCAAATTTTAGAAACACGATAATCTTGGGGATACAAAACTATCAATCGATCCAAGCGATTCCACAGCGGTACATAATCCGATAGTTTAGCATTCATATCACGAGCAAACAGTCGATCGCCCTCTGTGCAAATTGGAAACGGCGCACCCTCCAAAAACTGATTCAATTGTAGCTCATCCACCGGCTCTACACCCACAAACCAGCCTTCAAACAGTACAATATCCACATCAGAAACATTTTCAGGGGAAATTCTATCTCCGGCCCCCCCCCAAGCAGACTTATCAAATCGGGGGATTTTGATATTTTTAACTGATGCTAATTCTTCTTTCCGATTGGAACGCAACTGATCCAAAACAGAAACGCCCAATTCAATATCGTGAGTGCCAGGTGGTCCCCGCCAAATCAACCGTGGGTCTTCTTTTTGGAGTTTGAGGCGATCGGCATAAGTCTTGTAAAGGTCATCCAAAGAAAGGCTGACAGTAGAATAGCCCAATTTCGCCAAAATCAGCCGTAAAACCTCAGATAAAGTTGTTTTCCCCGTTCCTTGCCCTCCCAAAATCCCTTGAATTAAAGGACGTTTTAAACTTTGTGTTTCAGACGACAATTTCATAGCCAACGGCAGCCAAAGAACCCACAAATTTTCCATAAAATTAGTTGACTTTGCGGAAAAAGTATGTAATAAATTAATAACAGAAAAGAATAAATCGGCTTTGTGCCGAACAACCTCAGCCGCATTTTCGGGAGTAATGCCAAAAGCAGGCGATCGCCAATCATCAGCAAGTTCCCACAGCGCTAACTGCTCGAAATCACGTTGGATCGGGCAATTTCCAGCTCTCCATCCTTCTAAAATTTCCACAAGCGTTAAAGTCATAGCAACCTATTCTCAAAACTCACAGCTTTTCAACTCAAAAATGATATCTGAACCTTGTCGGTAATTAGGAAGTTTTTAATTCCTAAAACCATCGATATTATTTTGTTGTGCTTCTTCCTTCTTCCTGAATTTCCCCCATCCCCCCTTGGGGGGGGCTAGGGGAGCTAGGGGGGTAATATCAAATCCGGTAACATCGGAATTATTCATCTCTCTTATCTCCCTCTGTGTTCTCTGCGTTCTCTGTGGTTAAATCATTCCGATGCAGCCGGAAACGATATAACTTATTCCTGAATTTCCTCCATCCCCCCTTGGGGGGGGTAGGGGGGGTCGGACGTTACTTATTCCTGAATTTCCTCCATCCCCCCTTGGGGGGGGGCTAGGGGGGGGGTAGGGGGTCACTAATTCCTTCTCAAGAACCCAGCTTGAAAGCTTCCACAAATAAATTGTAAATCACACCAATTTTCAGAGCATTGAGCAAATCCACCCACAGAGAACGCACCGCAGGCTGATTGCCACTATAAACAAATAGGTTAAGCAATTCAGTCAAAAACACCAACCAAGCAGCAGCGACAATATCCCAATCAGCAGATTGTCCCGCAATTGTAGAAATAGCTGTTCCCAAAAAATTTCCGAATAGCAGAGTAATGATAAACAGCGAAATCCGTCGCCAAGGATTACTCACCCAGCGTCCGAATTGCTGAGCGAGAACATCAATAAATCTATTTATTCGGGTATTCTGCATAAAAAACAGTAATTACTATGTGCCACCTATTTTTAAATCATAAAATGTATGAAAATTAAAATTTACCAGATAGTAACTGGATTGTCGATCGTCCTGATGACAGCACTCTTCCTAAGACGTTGTGAAATCACCATCGCCAACAGCTCCACCCTACCAAAAAATTTACCACCGACAGCCACCGTACTCCCCCCAAGCACCACCGCCACCCCAGAAATAGTAAATCCACCCAAACCCAAGCCCACATCAACCCCCAACCCACCAGAAGAAATCAGCAATGCCTCATCAATACCTCCAAACGTCGAAGCCATAGGCACTTTGCGCGTCAGTAACCGCAGCGAACACCCCGTGCGAGTGGCCCTGTTGGCCAAAGGAGAAGCCGAAAAATCCTACAACAAACCCGCTCACTGGGACTTTGCACCAGGAGAAGGTGGCGGCAAAGGACTGATGCTCTCGCTTCCCGAAAGAAAACTCAAAATCAAACAGGGAGACATTCTGGTTGTCTTCGCTCAAGATGGCTCTCGCCGCTACTGGGGGCCCTACGTCGCCGGAGAAACAGCCTCCCCCGCTTGGAATACCAAAGCCGGAGAATGGCAATTAGTTTTATCACCCTGAGAAAATCTCAATCAGAATTATTCATCTCTCTGCTCTTCCTCTGCGCCCTCTGCGCTCTCTGTGGTTAAAAAAAATCCTCAAAAACT